>JBBKXC010000205.1:0-5775 GCA_037969275.1 Bdellovibrionales bacterium
GCAATGACGGATATGGTTAAGCGGCTTTCGCTATTGAGTTTGTAAGCGCCTTAATCAGCGCATCGCCCATTTGGCTTGTGGAGACGCATCCGCAGCCTTCCGCCATAATGTCGGCTGTGCGCGTACCGCTATTAAGAACGTCCTGCACGGCGGCGTCGATTTTCTCGGCCAGCGCGCCTTCGTTTAAGGAATAGCGCAGCGCCATAGAGAAGCTAAGAATTGTTGCCAGAGGGTTCGCCTTGCCTTGGCCAGCAATATCAGGGGCGGAGCCGTGTACAGGCTCGTAAAGCCCGGGAACGCCGGGCGCGCCGAGTGATGCAGATGGGAGCATCCCGAGCGAGCCAGTCAGCATGGCGGCCTCATCCGATAAAATATCGCCAAAGAGGTTATCCGTGACAATGACATCGAATTGCGACGGATTGCGCAAAAGCTGCATGGCGCAGTTATCGGCATACATATGCTCTAGCGTGACATCTTTAAATTCTGCGGCGTGCAGGGCGGTCATGTCTTCGCGCCAGAGCTTACCGCTCTCCATCACATTGGCCTTTTCGCATGAGGTCACCTTATTGCCGCGCTTGCGAGCAAGATCAAAGGCTACGCGGCCAATGCGCGTAATTTCATCGGTGTTATAGCTTTGGGTGTTATAGCCGCGGCGCTTGCCATTGCCGAGGTCTTCAATGCCGCGTGGCTCGCCGAAATAGACGCCGCCTGTGAGCTCGCGCACGATCAAAATATCAAGGCCGCGCACGATCTCCGGCTTGAGGCTGGAGGCATCCACCAGCGCGTCAAAGACGATGGCGGGGCGAAGATTGGCAAATAAATCCAGCTCCTTACGGGCGCGGAGCAATCCGGCCTCTGGTCTTAAATTGTAGTCCACGCTATCCCATTTCGGCCCGCCGACGGAGCCCATAATGATCGCATCGCTAGCGTGCGCTTTTTCCAGCGTTTCATCCGCAAAAGGATGGCCGTAGGCATCATAGGCGCAGCCACCAATGAAATCGCGCGTGAGCTTGAATTGTGCCAGATTGTTTTGCTCTATCCATGTGATGAGCTTTTCAACTTCGGCCATGATCTCGGGGCCAATGCCATCACCGGGGAGGAGGAGGAGCTTATGCGTTTGTGTCTGCGTCATGCCGCTATGCTTTCTTTGGTGGTTATACGTTTCAAGCTAATGAGGATAAAAATCCACGCCAAAAGGCTGTAAAAGGCAAAATAGAGCAAAATAGTGCCGATTTCAAAGCCTGAATCGAGTAAATAGCCCGCCAAAGGCGGTGAAATAGCCGAAGCTACGATAACAGCCATGAAGCTGAGCGATTTAATGCTGGCGTAATGCTTGGTGCCGTACATTTTGGCAAAGAGAGGCCCGCCGGTAATGCTCATAATCCCTCCGCCTAATCCGATAAGGCTGAGCGCTGCGTAAAGAAGCGGCAAATTATACGCAAAGGCCAGAAGCGTAAGGCCAGCGGTATAAAGGAGCGGGAAGCTGGCCAGCAAAGCTTTTTCGCCATATTGATCCATGATAACGCCCGCATAAAGAGCGCTGATGACCGAAGCTCCGGTCAGGAAGATAAAGCCTGTGGTAAAGAGAGCGGCATCTATGCCGATACTGTCCGCTATCACGCTTTGATAGAAAAAGACGGCTGTGCCGAAGCAGGGCGGGATAATCATTACGGCCATAATGGCGTAAAAACGCCAATCGCCTAATACGCGCCGCCGTGTCCATTCATCGGGCAGCGTGCCTATGGGGGCTTTGGCTGCGTCATCGCTCATTTTTTGTGACCAGACTTTATGCGTCTTTTCCTCATGGGCGCGCAGGAAAAACCAGAAAAACGGGATAAGCACAAAGGTAATAAATGCGGCGTAACCAAACCAGCTCGCAGCAAAGCCGAAATTGCTTAAGATAAGTATGCCCGTAATAGGAAAGAGCGCTGCATGAATGGGTAAACCCGTTTGCGCGATAGATTGGGCGCGGCCCCTGCCTTCCTCAATATAGCGGTTCACGGCCGTTACGGAAGAGAGTGTCATCAAGCCTTGGCCAAATTGGCGTAGGCATAAAAAGGCGGGAAATAGCATGAGCGGGTGAGCGGCAGTAGCCATGAGGATGCATCCTAGCGCGAGGCCGCCTAGTGTCATGGCGATAAAGTTACGCAGTTTAATCTTATCAAGCAGCTTGCCGCTCCAGATCATTAAAAAGGCGCTCGTAATGGTGGCTGCGGCGTAAAAGCTGCCAAGTGTCGTTTTATCCATATCGAAATGCTGTTGAATATCGGGCAAAAATACACCGATAAACACAGATTGGCCAAAGCCGGAGAACATATTGAGCAAAAATGCGGCTAGGATAAGACCTGAAGAGGCCTTAATAACGCTGATAAATCCGGTTTTCATGCTCTAGAGCCACGGTTTTTCGGATTTGCGCTTTGCTTCATAGGTTTTAATAGAAGATGATTTTTCCATCGTAAGACCAATATCGTCCAGTCCATTGAGCAGGCAATGTTTGCGGAACGGGTCGATATCAAAATCGAATGAAAACTTATTACCGCGCGTCACGGTTTGTTTCTCAAGGTCGATCTCGATTGTGCCATCAGGATTATCTTGGATTTCCTGCATAAGCTGGTCGACTTGCTCTTTGGGGAGAGCAATCGGCAAGATGCCGTTTTTAAAGCTGTTATTGTAAAAAATATCGGCAAAAGAGGGCGCAATAAGGCAGCGAAAGCCCATATCCAGAATAGCCCAAGGCGCATGCTCGCGGCTTGAGCCGCAGCCGAAATTCTCGCCCGTAACCAATATTTCAGAGCCCTTATAGGCTGGCTGCTCGGGAAGAAAGTCATCGCGCAGGCTGCCATCATCATTATAGCGGATATCAAAAAAGGCGCTCACGCCAAGCCCTGTACGCTTGACGGTCTTGAGGAACTGCTTTGGAATGATAATGTCCGTATCGACATTCATCATCGGTAATGGCGCTGCTTTGGCGTTTAATTGGGTAAAAGCTTTCATGAGTCCTCTTTTTTCAATTCTTTATACTCTTTCATTTTCATTTCCGCAAAGGCTTCGAAGAGCGACATGTCATAAATCTCCGCGCCTTTTTCATCGCGCATCCGCTGGATAACGGCAGGGGGGCTTATGTCACGGTCACCAAAATGTGGGCGCCAGATACGGTAGCCATCAAATGCCTCAACAATGGCGGCAAGGCGCGATGGTGCGCTGATTTTATCTCCGATAAGACCAAGCGTACCTTTGCCGTCCATTTGTTCATGATGGTTCGCCATGATATCGAGCATCAAATCCTTGAATGGGTGTTTTACATCTGGGAACAGTCCCTCAACAATTTGCACGCCGAGCAAGGTATGGGTGCGGCGCAGCTTTTTAACCATACCGCAAGGCTTTTCATCCTGATCCCAAAGATCAACCGGAATAAGGCGCTTGCCGATATCATGCGGCAGCACGGCCCAATACATATTATTGGCCACTATTTCGGATAAGCCCTTATGAAGACAGGTTTTTTTGACGTCTTTGGCTACACGCGCCGCGTGTTGGTGAAATATATAGGTCTTGGCATCTGGGCGCTCGTCATCATAAGCGCGCAAGGATGCGAGCTCTTCTTTAATAAAGGGCTTAAAGAGATTCCGACAGGTTTCGTCAGTATCAAAATCAAAGGTGTCTGGCCAGTTAGACATTATTACCAAATTACACCGCTTTAACCGAAGGTCAATTCTTCAGTGGGCGGTATACCATTTTGTTGAGAGATTATTGTGCGTCCATCCTCTGCAATGCAGTAGGGGCGCTCTGCATTGGTAAACGCGCCGCCGCCATAGCGGATTTCAAGATGTGGAAATTGCGTATGTAGTTTTGGGTAGAGCGGTCTAAGAAAGTCTAAACCCATCTCTGAAAAGCGGCTTACGCCAATTGCGTATTCCTTTTCCGATGCATAATTCATGGCCGAAAGAATAAGCTCTTTAGCCAACCCTTTATTGCGGTGATCAGGATGAACATTTGTTCCCATAAACCATAATACGCCATCTTCATTAGGAGCAGGCTTCAGCTTTGTTGCCGCAATAAGCTCACCGTCATTATTCTGGACATAGAAAAATAGCTCGGGCGTATCAGTGCGAAAAAACACTGGCTCGTCCAGCATAAGATATTTAAGCGGGCGCTCAATCCCAGCATGATTATAGCGATCATGGATGTAATCATTCTTGGAAGATTTTGCGATAACTGCGCGAAAGGCCTCAGCCCCTTCTGCAAATTGAATATGTGCTCTAGTGTTGAAACTATCTGTGTTCACAGTAATTCCCGCACATCTGTGAGCTTGCCTGTAATGGCCGCCGCCGCAGCCATGGCCGGGGACATGAGGTGTGTGCGCCCGCCCTTGCCCTGACGGCCTTCAAAATTACGATTTGATGTAGAGGCGCAGCGCTCACCTGGCTTAAGTTGATCGGGGTTCATGCCGAGGCACATAGAGCATCCGGGCTCACGCCAGTCAAAGCCAGCTTCGATTAAAATAGTGGCAATGCCTTCTTCCTCGGCCATTTGTTTTACAAGGCCGGAGCCCGGAACAACCATAGCGTCTACGCCTTCAGCAACTTTTTTGCCCTCAACAATGGCGGCTATCTGGCGCATATCTTCGATACGGCCATTTGTGCAAGAACCGATAAAGATTTTATCGACAGGGATATCCGTCATTTTTGTTCCGGCTTTCAATCCCATATAATCCAGCATGCGCTGCGCTGATTTGCGTTTGTTTTCATCGGCAAAGCTGTCGGGGTCAGGGACTTCGCCGGTAATGGGAATAACGTCTTCCGGCGTTGTGCCCCATGTGACAATCGGCGCTATTTCGGCGGCGTCCAGAACCACTTCACTGTCAAATACAGCGCCTTCATCACTATGAAGCGTTTTCCACCAGCTCACCGCTTGATCCCAATGGGCGTCTTTAGGCGCCATCGGGCGGCCTTTCATATATTTAAAAGTCGTCTCGTCAGGCGCAACCATGCCAGCTCTAGCGCCCGCCTCAATCGACATATTACAAATAGTCATACGGCCTTCCATGGAAAGGTCGCGAATAGCTTCGCCAGCAAATTCGAGTACATAGCCCGTGCCGCCCGCTGTACCAATTTCGCCAATAATGGCAAGGATGATGTCTTTCGCGCCAACGCCCGGCGCGGTTTTGCCGTTTACTGTGATGCGCATTGATTTGGCGGGCTTTTGGATGAGGCTCTGCGTGGCCAGAACGTGCTCGACCTCGGATGTGCCGATACCAAAGGCAAGCGCGCCGAACGCGCCATGCGTTGATGTATGGCTATCGCCGCAGACAATGGTCATGCCGGGCTGGGTGAAGCCTTGCTCTGGACCAACAATATGCACGATGCCTTGTCGTTTATCGGAGATATCAAAAAGCTGCACGCCGAATTCCTTACAGTTATCGCGCAGGGTTTCGATCTGGATTTTACTCTCTTCGCTGCCTAAATTTGTCAAACGGTCGGGCGCGGTGGACACATTGTGATCAATCACGGCCAGAGTTTTATCCAGCGCATGCACAGGGCGCTTTGCCATGCGCAGCCCTTCAAAAGCTTGCGGCGAGGTGACTTCATGCACAAGGTGACGATCGATGTGAATAAGGCAGGTATCATTGCCGTCACGCTCTATAACGTGGTCGTCCCATATTTTTTGAAATAATGTGCGTGGTGCGTGACTCATTTTATGCCCTATTAAGATAAATTTAAACTTTCCAGAATACAATTCTAGTGTGTGAGATTGAATTGAAGCAGAAAACAGCAAAAC
>JBBKXC010000206.1:0-12409 GCA_037969275.1 Bdellovibrionales bacterium
CCAATAACAATTTTCATCCCGTTTTTCTTGAACTGCGCATCAAACTCAACCACGCGGGTTTTGCGTAGCGCCCGCAAATGAAGGCCGAGCTGCAGCCATCCGGCCAGACCAGTCGCAAAAGCAATGCCCGCAACACCGATATACTGCATTAGGATAACACTGAGGATGATATTGAATATAGTCGCGATGATCGAAATACGCACCGGCGTTGTGGTGTCCTGACGCGCCCAGTGCAGGGTCGAGAATACTTTGGCCAAAACATAAGGTGGAAGACCAAGCGCATAACCCATTAAGACATACGACGTTACAGATGTATCGGAGGCGCTAAAAGCTCCACGCTCGAATAGAGTGCCGATCAAAAGCTCAGGTATAACCATGAGCGCGGCGGCTGCGGGCAGCGCTAAGATAAGGCAGTACTCCAGCGAGCGGTTAAAGAGACTGCGCGCTTCAGCCGTATCATCGCGGCTCATCGCCTTGGAGAGTAAAGGCAGCAGCGCCGTCCCGACAGCAATACCGACCACGCCGAGCGGCAATTGGTTCAAACGATCTGCATAATAAAGATAAGAGATCGAGCCTTGCGGCAAGAATGACGCGATAATGAGGTCAGCGAATAAATTGATATGCATAACCCCTGCCCCAATCACACCCGGGCCCATGAGCACAAATACTTTGCGGATTTTATCAGAAAACTCGGGGCGTTTGAAGGTCAAGCGAAACGCTTTGACCCGAGCGGCAATAATCAAAAGCAGGCCAAGCTGCATAAAGCCTGAAACAAAAATTCCGTAACTGAGCGCGTGTCCCGGCGTCTCGAACCAGCCGCTTACCAGCAGCGCGCCAATCATGCAAAGATTAAAGAGTACAGGCGCAAAGGCAAAAGGCGCAAAGCGGCCATGCGCGTTCAATACGCCCCCTACCAAAGCGGTCAAGGACATCATCAACAAATAAGGAAATGTAATGCGCGAGAACTCGATACCATAGGAATAACGCACAGGATCATCATTAAATCCCGGCGCAATGAGCATAATGACGTAAGGCATAAATATGATTGCCACCGTGCAGAACAACGCCAGAATTGCGCTCATAATCCAAAACGCATTATTGGCAAAACGGTTGGCGCGCTCCGCGCCTTCTTGCTCTAATGTGGCCGAGTATAACGGGACGAATGAAACGCTAAACGCGCCTTCGGCTGTGACCCGCCTGAAAAAATTGGGAAGCTTGAGTGCGACAAAGAATGCGTCGGCAACCGGCCCGGCCCCTAAAATGGCCGCCGTCAATATATCTCGGGCAAATCCGGCAACACGCGAAAGCGCCGTCATCCCCGCAACAGTGCTCATCGCGCGCAATAGACTCATCAGCAGTTGTTTAGCACCTAATTCTATGCTTTAAAAGCGTTATGACACAAAACCCAGAAAGCCAATGGTTTGGCGAGAGCCCTGTAGAGCCCGAAGATAAAACGGGCATGGTGCATGGTGTTTTTTCTAATGTTGCGGATAAATATGACCTGATGAACGATCTGATGTCCGGCGGTATTCACCGCATTTGGAAAGATCGCTTAATACGGATGATTAGGCCGCGCGCTGGTCTGCGTTATCTCGATGTGGCTGGCGGTACGGGGGACATTGCCTTTCGTTTACGCCATAAAATCGGAGCAGGCGCGGATATAACGCTTTGTGATTTGACCGAAAACATGCTGCGCGTTGGCCGTGATCGCTCCATTAATAAGGGCTGGCTCAATGATTTCGAATGGGTAACAGGCAATGCCGAAACACTCCCCTTCGAGGATAACAGTTTTGATGTGTATACAATTGCATTCGGCCTTCGTAATGTGACCCGCATTGATAATGCGCTCATAGAAGCGTATCGCGTCCTAAAACCCGGCGGACGTTTCTTCTGCCTTGAGTTTTCCAAGGTACGCAACCCATTGCTTGCTAAAGGCTACGATCTCTTTTCATCACATGTCATTCCCAATATCGGTCAATTGGTCGCAAATGACCGCGAAAGCTACCAATATCTAGTAGAAAGCATTCGCAAACACCCGTCTCAAAGAGAACTCCAGACTAGAATCACGGATGCTGGCTTTAAAAACTCAATGTTTTCAAACCTTTCAGCAGGCATAGCCTGCATACATTATGGCACAAAAGCTTGATTTTATAGCGACACAGCCTATATTTTTCATAAATAACAATCGCTTGTCAATTTTTGTTGACAGTAAGGCCTGTGAAACGGCATTCTACGCTTTCTCAAACCCCAAAGGGTTATGACTAAAGTTTTTAGAGTTAATATAAGGAAAGTTATAAATATGAGTAATTTTACAAAATCTATCGTTTATTCAGGTGTTGTTCTTGTGGCCGGCCTTGTTGCCGTATTCACAATCTATAACAACATGGCTGGCAGCGATGCATCAATGCTTGCAGGAATTGAACCAGCAGCGGGTGCTTATTCAGGCACAACGCCGGGCGCAATAGTTAAAGGCGCAGGCAGCATGGCACAGGAAGTCGGCATGAAAGCCACTTCAACAATGCAAAACGCATCTAAATCTATTCATGAAGTATCCGATACAGCCCCAGTTGCTGCTGCAGCTGCTGAAGCAGCCGAAGCGGCCGTTGACGCGGCAGAAGATGCTGCTGTTGCTGCTGAAGAAGCCAATGAGGCAGCTGATGATGCCGCCGTTGCTGCTGAAGAAGCGCATGATGCTGCCGTTGCTGCAGAAGACGCAGCCGCTGACGCTGATGCTGCTGTTGAAGCCGCTGACGACGCTGCTGCTGATGAAGCTGCCGCTGAAGACGCCGCTCATGAAACACATGAAGACGGTGCAGCTCACTAAGCATCATACCGCGCTTGAAATTACAAGCGCACGACGCTGATAACGCAGAATTTAAAAAGCCCCGCTTCCTTTAGCGGGGCTTTTGTTTTAAGATGAGCACCATGATGAAAAGCCTTGAAAACAAATCAATATTGCTGGTTATCAGCGGAGGCATTGCCGCTTATAAATCGCTGGAGTTGATCCGCCTGCTTCGTAAAAGCGGCGCATCGGTGCGTTGCATTCTGACCAAGGGCGGCGCGCAATTTGTTACCCCCTTAAGTATTTCCGCCCTTGCCGAGCAAGAAGTCTTCACTGATTTATGGTCGCTCAAAGATGAAGCCGAGATGGGTCATATACGTCTCAGCCGCGAAGCCGAGCTCATACTCGTTGCCCCCGCCAGCGCTGACATACTGGCCAAGATGGCGATGGGACGCGCTGACGATTTGGCGACGACCACGCTCCTCGCCGCAAACAAACCCGTCCTTATCGTTCCGGCAATGAACCACAAAATGTGGGATAATCCTGCGACGCAAGCTAATATAACTACGCTCAAAGAAAACGGCGCAACGTTTATCGGCCCTAATGAAGGTGATATGGCCTGTGGTGAGTTTGGCATGGGCCGCATGAGCGAGCCAGAAGCCATAATGGGCGCAGTGCTGGACTTCTTTTTTGAGCGGCCACTCAAGGGCTTAAGAGCACTTATTACAGCAGGGCCTACGCATGAACCAATTGATCCGGTGCGCTATATTGGTAATCGCTCATCAGGACGCCAAGGCTATGAAATTGCAGCAGCGCTGTACATGGCTGGCGCGGACGTCACGATCATATCTGGCCCCGTTAAACTAGCACCGCCGCAAGGCGTCAAAACGATTATGATTGAAACAGCCGAAGAGATGCTGAGTGCCTGCCTTAATGCACTGCCCGCCGATATCGCTATATGCTGCGCCGCTGTCGCCGATTGGGCGCCAGAAAGCCATAGCGAAGCCAAGATTAAAAAACGTAACGATAAATCTCCGCCCACCCTCACTTTGAAGGAGAATCCGGATATTTTAAAAACCATTTCCGCGCATAAACAAAGACCTAAACTTGTCATAGGTTTTTCTGCTGAAACCAATGACTTAATAAAAAATTCTAAAGCAAAATTAGAGCGTAAAAAATGCGATTGGATGCTCGCTAATGATGTCTCTGGGGAAAAAGTCTTTGGCAAATCCGAGAATCATGTGCATTTTATAACCAAACATGAAACACAGGATTGGAAGCAAAGCTCTAAGGCTGAGATAGCCCGAAAGCTCGTCCACAGGATAATAAAACATTATGAGTGAAAACCCCAATGTCGAGGCGCTGCGCAAGCAGCTGAATGAACAACCTACCCTAAAAGGCGAGCGCATTAAAATAGCGCTTAAGCCTTTGGAACACGCTGTTGGCCTTCGCCTTCCTACTTACGAGACATCCCTTTCAGCTGGCATGGATCTTTCCGCCGCGCTCGAAGAGGCTATTGAGCTTGATTCAGGGGAGCGCGCGCTCGTCCCTACTGGTCTGGCCATAGCTCTTCCACCGGGTTTCGAAGCGCAAATTCGTCCCCGCTCCGGCCTCGCCTTAAAATACGGCGTTACGGTTCTCAATACCCCCGGAACAATTGACGCCGATTATCGCGGTGAAATTAAAGTTATCCTGATTAATCACGGCAAAGAGCCCTTTGTGATCGAGCGTGGCATGCGTATCGCCCAAATGGTCATTGAGCGCCATGAAACCATCAGCTGGGATATTGTTGAAAATCTGGAGGAAAGCGCGCGTGGTGAAAGCGGTTTTGGCTCTACGGGTACAAAAACCAGCTAATATTTTGATAAAGCGATGCTACTGCAATTTAACGCCATGTTGGTGCGCAATAGGCTATTAGCCAAAGCGACAATCCAGACACAGGAAAAACTGCCTAAACGGGTGTAAAAACTTTTAATTGCCTTAAAAACCCCTTAATAATCAAAATATGGGACAAACATCAGCGCATAGTAATCCGCAGGAGCAAAGCGGCATTGAGCATTATCTTGCACTAGGGCACACGCCCATGATGGCGCAATATCATACATTGAAAGATGCGCATGCCGGATGCCTGCTCTTTTACCGCATGGGTGATTTTTACGAGCTCTTTTACGAAGACGCTGAAATTGCCGCACGCACGCTCGACATTACTTTAACCAAACGCGGTAAATCAAACGGTGATGACATTGCCATGTGCGGGGTTCCGTTTCATGCCTGCGGCCCCTATCTGGCCAAACTTATCCGCGCGGGTCACAAAGTCGCAGTTTGCGAGCAGACCGAAACACCGGATGAGGCCAAAGCGCGCACAAAAAGAGAAGGGAAGCCCGCCTCTAAGGCCCTCGTAAACCGAGAGGTTGTTCGCATCGTCACGCAAGGCACGCTTACAGAAGACGATCTTCTGGAGGCTAAAAGCAATAATTTCCTAGCCGCGATAGCTTCGCATGAAAAAGATTACGCATTAGCATGGGTCGAGCTGTCAACCGGTGCATTTTCGGTTCAATGCTTGGCGCAAAAAGATATCACAGGTGCTTTGGCCGCGCTGAACGCAGGGGAGATACTTTTGCGCGAAGATTTGGCCGCGGCGCTTAAAGACATGAGCGCGCAAAACCCCGGCCTCTTTACCGTGCAGCCCAACCAAATGTTCGAAATAAGCGGCGCAGAAGAGTTTTTACGTCAAGTTTTCGACGTCGGCTCTATGGAGAGCTTCGGCAATTTCAGCCCCGCCGAGACAGCGGCTTGCGGCGCATTAGTCAAATATATCGAGCGCACGCAAAAAGGCAAGATTCCGCATCTCACCCCGCCCCGCCAAGTTTTGCAGAATGCAGTGATGCATATTGACGCGGCGACGCGGCGCTCACTAGAGCTCACGCGTACAACATCGGGCGAGCGCTCAGGATCGTTATTAGAGGCCATTGATTACACGCTGACCAATGCGGGCGGACGGCTTTTACAAACCCAACTGTCCGCGCCTTCCACGCATTTACCGGAAATTACGGAGCGGCTAAATAGAATTGAATGCCTCATAAATGACCCTAATTTGCACCTGAAATTGCAGGATCATTTAAGAGCCACACCGGACATAGAGCGCGCCCTCGGCCGCCTTAGCGCGGATCGCGGCGGACCAAGAGACCTTGGCGTGCTTATGGGCGGGCTTGTACAAGCAGAACTAATTAGAGCGCAGCTTCAAATTGACGAAACCGCGCGCAGCGTATTCAAAAAGCCACTTGAATTCTTAAGCCAAGTCCCACAGCTTGCCGCTTTGCAAGACACTTTAAAGCAGGCGCTTAGCGAAACCCAGCCCATGCTGTCGCGTGATGGCGGCTTTATCGCCAAGGGCTTTAATGCCCAGCTCGATAATTTCAAATTGCTTAAGGATGAAAGTCGCCGCCTGATTGCTAATTTACAGGAAAAGTATCAGAGCGATACCGGCATAGATAAACTCAAGATTACCTTTAACAATGTCCTTGGATATTTCATCGAGGTGAATGCCAAAAATGGCGATACGCTTATGGCGCTCGCTAAAGATGGCGTTAGCCCCTATATACACCGCCAAACCATGGCCAACGCCGTGCGTTTTACGACCGGAGAGCTGGCCGAGCTTGAGCGCGATATAACGCAAGCCTCTGATAAAGCCTTAGCGCTGGAGCTGGAGATATTTGAGGCCCTGCGTCAAAGCGTTATTGCACTGGCAACGCCTATCTCGGCCCTCGCCGGAGCGTTGGCGCAAATAGATGTCGCGGCGTCGCATGGCGCTTTGGCGCGCGAGATGCGCTATAACCGCCCCGAACTTACGCAAGGGCTTGATTTCGAGATTAAAGGCGGGCGTCACCCCGTGGTCGAGCGGGCGCTGCAAAAACAAAGCGCGGCCTTTGTACCAAATGATTCCGCGCTTGGCGAAGGCCAAAGGCTTTGGCTGCTGACGGGGCCGAACATGGCCGGTAAATCGACCTTTCTGCGTCAAAATGCGTTGATTGGCATTCTAGCCCAAATCGGCAGCTTTGTTCCGGCGCAGCATGCCCGCCTTGGTTTGATAGACAAGCTTTTTAGCCGCGTAGGCGCATCGGACGATCTGGCGCGCGGGCAATCAACCTTTATGGTCGAGATGGTTGAGACCGCAGCAATCCTTAATCAAGCGACAGAACGCAGCCTCGTTATTCTTGACGAGATTGGGCGCGGCACGGCCACGTTTGATGGTCTTTCCATCGCATGGGCCTGCGTTGAATATTTGCACGAGGCCAATAAATCGCGCTGCATATTTGCAACGCACTACCATGAGCTTACCAGCCTAGCGGCGAAACTGCCCAACCTTGCCTGTCACTCTATGGCCGTTAAGGAATGGAAAGGCGACATCGTCTTTATGCATAGCGTCACCAAAGGCGCGGCGGATCGCTCTTACGGTATTCACGTCGCCAAGCTGGCTGGAATCCCTACCCCCGTCTTACAGCGCGCGCAGCAAGTACTGGCGCAGTTAGAGCAAGGCGGCAATTCAGGAAAAGCGGCTGCCACGCTGACAAATGATCTGCCGCTCTTTACCAATGCCATGCAAGAAAGCAAGCAAAATACCTTTACGCCGTCACAAGCTCTGGCGACATTAAAAGACCTCAATCCCGATACGCTGAGCCCGCGTGAGGCGCTGGATATGCTCTACCGCCTTAAAACCGAAAGCGCCGATTAATATTTTAGCCCAAAAATCTTGACTTCATGCGGCAATATTGAAATATGTAGCCACACAAAATAAAGAATAACACTGGATTACGAGCGCTTATGACCGATACAGACCCAACAAACAAAAAATTTGAAACAGACGCCATTATCATTGGCGCGGGGCCTTGCGGCCTTTTTACTGTGTTCGAGATGGGCTTGCTCGATATGAAATGTCATCTTGTCGATATACTTGATCGCCCCGGCGGCCAATGCGCGGAGCTTTACCCTGAAAAGCCGATTTACGATATTCCGGCCTACCCTGTCATTTCAGGGCAAGAGCTGACTGATCGCCTGATGGAGCAAATTGCCCCCTTTAACCCCGTCTTCCATTTTCAGCAAATGGCCGAAAGCCTAGAGCGCGTCGGCAGCGATGATGCAGCAGAGGGTCATTGGCGTCTCACAACCGATATCGGCACAGTCATTGAAGCGAAGGTGATTATCATTGCGGCTGGCGGAGGAAGCTTCGTTCCGAAAAAACCCCCTATTCCAGATCTGGATCATTTTGAAGGTTCATCCGTCTTTTATGCCGTGCGCCAGATGGAACAATTCCGTGACAAGCGCCTGGTCATTGTTGGCGGCGGAGACAGTGCGCTTGATTGGACATTGAACCTACAGCCAATAGCCAAAAGCGTCACGCTCATTCACCGCCGCAGCGAATTTCGCGCTCATATGGATAGCGTCAATAAAATGTGGTCGATGGAAAAAGACCACAAAATCAATTTTGAAATGGGACAAGTCAAAGAGCTTATTGGCGAAGACGGTCACTTGAAAGCTATCGCCATTGAAGATAATGACAAGCAGCGTAAACTCATCGAATGCGACTGCCTGTTGCCCTTCTTCGGCCTCACCATGAAACTCGGCCCTATTGCGAATTTTGGGCTCAACCTTGATAAAAACCTCATTCCCGTCGATACGGAGAAATTCGAAACATCAACACCCGGCATTTTTGCGGTCGGCGATATCAATTCTTATCCAGGAAAGTTAAAGCTTATACTTTCAGGGTTTCACGAGGCGGCGCTTATGGCGCGTCAGGCGTTTCGCTACGTTTATCCCGAGGCTCGTTTGAAATTCGAATACACGACCTCCAGCACCAATTTGCAAGAAAAGCTGGATGTGAGTAGCGATAAGAAAGAAAAGCGAGCCGCGTCTTAGATTTGCACCTTAGATCGGCTGATCCGGTGTGTAGAAAATGGCCTCAACCTTAACATCCGACTTTTTTACACCCAGACATCTCAAAGTTTCACATTCATCAGCCAGAGCGTTGAAACTGGACAATATGCCGCCATCTTGATTAAAAACACCGTATTTAATACAAAGCCTGTCCTCATTAATGGCGGCTTGAATTTGATCGCGGACAAAATCCATTTGGACGAATTGTTCTTGATAACCAACGGCTTGCCTTAGGTCATTAAGGTTATCTTCCATGCATTTGAAAATTTTGGAGGCTGTGACGTCTCGGCTCTCAAAATAGCGTGCTTGTCCGAAAGCTTTAAAAAACTCGTCGCTCGTATGGATGGTCGGGCTCATCGTTGTTACTCTTGTTTTTGTGAGTGAGCATTAATTACAAAAAACGCTCATTATGTCAACAATTTTCGGGCGCCGTGTAAAATAACTCCACATTGAGCGCAGGCAGGACGCTGAATTCTACTTGTGTTACGGGGTCAATTGCGCGCAAGGGGCATGTCGTCATACTTTGGCTGGTCACCGGCAGATAAGCGCCGGAAGGCGCTACAACTTTGAATACAGGGGTAAGATCGCCATCCTGATAAACGCGGCTGACCATGTCATTAACAAAATCTTTGAAGTCTGGGGTCATCGTTTGCTCAGCGCCATCGATAGACACTACTGCTATTTTTTCATACAAAGCCGCAGAGCTAATAAAACCATTAGGGTCGCTAGCTTTAAATTCTTTAATAGCCTTTGTTAGCCTGCCCGGCCAATAATCATCATCGAAATACATAAGCGCTATCTTTCCATAAAATAATAATATGGAAAGTTATAGCCTTAAATTTTCGAGCTGTCAATATCTTCGAACAAAGAGGTAGAAATGTAGCGCTCCGCAAAGGACGGGACAATCACAACAATTGTCTTACCTTTGTTCTCCGGCATACGCGCCACCTCGATAGAAGCGGCAAAGGCCGCGCCAGAAGAAATTCCGCAAGGAATGCCCTCTAATTTGGCCAGTTCCTGCGCTGTTGCAAAGGCTTGACCATTCGTGATCTGCACAGTGCCATCCACCAAAGCCGTATCAAGGTTTTGCGGAACAAATCCAGCCCCGATACCCTGAATTTTATGTGGGCCCGGTTCGCCGCCTGAAATGACAGGACTATCCTTAGGCTCGACCGCGTAAGCGCGGAAACCCGGCTTCTTTTCTTTAAGAAAAGAAGCTATGCCTGACAGCGTTCCCCCTGTTCCAACGCCCGCGACAAGAATGTCGACTTTACCGGCTGTATCAATCCAAATCTCTTCGGCCGTAGTTTCACGGTGAATTTGTGGATTAGCTTTATTGTCGAACTGCGATGGCATAAAGGAATCTTCATGCTCCATCAGTAATTCCTTAGCGCGTTTAATAGCGCCGCTCATACCAAGCTCGGCTGGCGTAAGCACTATTTCTGCGCCAAAGAAACGGAGCATCTTGCGGCGCTCGATGGACATGCTTTCGGGCATAGTCAAAATAAGTTGATAGCCTTTGGACGCGCAAACAAAAGCCAGCGCAATGCCTGTATTACCGGATGTTGGCTCGACAATCACCGTTTTGCCGGGGGTAATCTGGTTATTTTGCTCTGCGGCTTCAATCATGGCAAAGCCAATGCGGTCTTTAACAGACGCGATCGGGTTAAAGAACTCCAGCTTGGCCAATACAGTGGCTTCGAGCATATATTTCTCGGTGAATTTAGGTAGGCCAACCAGCGGTGTATTCCCGATCGTCTCGAGAATTGAGCCGTAAACCTTACCGCGCGCTTCAACTTTTTTGACCATCGGGCCTGTCGGCGGAAGGGGCGTATTTTTAGAGGAAGCCTTGGGTTTTGAGCGCTCCGTGCTCAGCACTTTTTCTTCGGGTTGCACAGGTGTTTTTTCTTCATCTGTTGCGGCCGCACTATTATCACTACTCATCTTCGATCTCCTCGTTTGATCCTAATCACCCTCTCCAGGTGCTTCGCTAAAGTATTTTTCAAGTTTGCCTTCTTCTGCTTTGAGCGCTTCGGCTTCGGGCAGCGGGGGCTTGGTTGTTGTAATATTTGGCCATTTTTCCGAATAATCGCGGTTCAGTTCCAGCCATTTATCGGCGTTAGGGTCTGTGTCGGGGAGAATGGCATCTATAGGGCATTCTGGCTCGCACACACCGCAATCAATGCACTCATCAGGATTGATGACCAACATATTTTCGCCTTCATAAAAACAATCCACCGGGCATACTTCTACGCAATCGGTGTATTTGCACATGATACAGATATCGGTGACCACAAAGGTCATTTCAAGTGTCCTTCTCTTACCGTGAGGGTGTTTTTTTAATTACAACAAAGAGTAATGCGCCTTAAAGGCTTAGGCAACTGGTTTCATGAAGTTTTCTAAAAACTCGTATGACCTGTGGGCATTTTTCGATTTTGCCTGTGAATGCAAAGGCGGCACCTCTAAGCTAGAAGCATGTCCAATCATACGCCCATTTTAATCGCTTTTTGCGCCCTTTTATTACTGGGCGCGTGCCAATCCACGCCTGAGATAAGCGATATCCGCCCTCTTACACCAATGCCTTCCGTGCAAGACCCAAGCGATTACGCGCTGGCACAATCGGTTAAAACCATTCTGGCAGAAATGAAAGCGCCTTTGCATTCGACCTTTGAATTCCAGCGCCTTGATCTAAACGATGATGCGCGCCGCGATGCGCTTGTGCTGTTTAAAACGCCATACGGATATTGGTGCGGAACGCATGGCTGCACAATGCTTGTGATGGAGGCGCATAATGACCACTTTACCCTCGTCAACAGCATCCAGCCCGTTCGCGCCCCGATTTATAGCTCCGACATCTCGACTAATGGCTGGAAAGACATCTTGATCCGCGTTTCCGGCAGATGGGCTGACTCTAAAACAGTTGCCGCTAAGTATAATGGCACCGAGTACCCCCTTGATCCGGCGGATATCGAACCGGCAGGCGGTGAAGAGTTTGGTAATAAGGGCTATTTATTTCGCTAAACAAAGCATTTGACATATGCAATAATTACATTAATGTCTTTTGTCATAGTTAGACAGGAGAGATATTGTGATAATTGATACAAAAACATTTGAAAAGCATCCGGTCGCCTCGGGCCTAATCGCCGCCTTTGGCGCGACACCAGTACTTATGAGCCCTAGTATGAGCGGCGCCATGGTAAGCATACCGGAAGCCGCTATTTTAACCGCGCCCTATCTCTGCGGCGTTGCAACGGCCATCAGCCTTAAAAATATGACCGGTGAGCGCTCGGCGCTTTCTAAAACATTCGCCGCAGCAGGCGGCGTTGTCGCAGGCGGATCGCTGGCTCTTGGGCTTAGTATTATACTTGATAGTGCGTCACCTGATCTCGGCAAAGCTATCGGCCACGCTTTCACAGCCATAGGAATGACCGCTGGCTCTGCCTTCAATATTGCCTCTCATTACACGCGCAATGCCGGGCCAAGCTTTACCAAAATTAAAAATCGTATCACGCATAACGATGACGGGCCGCAAACGCCTCAGCTATAAGCTCGGGAATAAAAAAATGCCGCTCGAATAAGCGGCATTTTTTCTCGGTTCTATTTTCCCATTTTATCCTTCAAGAAATGATCGCGGAAAGAATAAATGATGTTTTTGATATCTTTGCGGCTTCCCGACTGGCTCTGGCTTGACGACTT
>JBBKXC010000207.1:0-3790 GCA_037969275.1 Bdellovibrionales bacterium
GAATTATTCTTCAAATTAACGCCGTTTTGCTGTGTCATAAATACATTCATATCTTGAATTTTCTGCGGATTCAAATATATATGAGTGTTACAAAAAAGGGAGAAAAACTTTATGAAAGTATTGATTATCGGGGCCGGAGCGGCCGGAAGCGTTGTTGCCAAGAAATGCGCGATGAATAAAGACATATTCAGCGAAGTGCATCTGGCCAGCCGTACGCTTAAGAAATGCGAGAAAATCAAGGCTGACGTCAAAACCTATTGGAATTATGATGTGAGCATATACGAGCTCGACGCCGATAATGTTCCCGATACGGTTGCCCTCATCAATAAAATTAAGCCTGAGCTTGTCATCAATATGGCGCTGCCTTATCAAGATTTGCACATTATGGATGCCTGCCTTGAGACCAAGGTGAATTACATGGACACGGCTAATTACGAGCCATTGGACGAAGCTAAATTCGAATATCATTGGCAATGGGCGTATCAAGAGCGCTTCAAAGAAGCGGGCATTGTTGCCATTCTCGGCTGCGGCTTTGATCCGGGGCAAACGAATATCTATTGCTCTTACGCGCAAAAAAACCTGTTCGATGAAATCAGCACGATCGATATTATTGATTGTAACGCTGGCGATCACGGCAAGGCCTTTGCCACCAATTTCAATCCCGAGATAAACTTACGCGAAGTGACGCAGCGCGGCAAATACTGGGAAAACGGCAAATGGATTGATACCGACCCATTAGAATTCCGCAAAATGATTACCTATCCCGAGGTGGGCGAGCGCGCGAGCTATCTTCTTTACCATGAAGAGCTTGAAAGCCTTGTTAAAAATATCAAAGGCTTAAAGCGAATCCGTTTCTGGATGACCTTTGGAGATGAATACATCAAACATATGGAAGTGCTGCAAAATGTCGGTATGACGCGCATTGATCCTGTTGTTCATAACGGCGTCGAGATTGTGCCTATCCAGTTCCTCAAAACCCTCCTCCCCGAGCCATCATCTTTGGCCGAAGGCTATACGGGCAAAACCTCTATTGGCTGCGTTATCACAGGTAAAAAGAACGGTGATGAGCACACAGTGCTGATCTATAATGTTTGCGATCACGCCAAAACACATGACGAAGTGCAAGCGCAAGCCGTTTCCTACACCACAGGCGTGCCGCCCGTTACCGGCGCTATTATGCTGGCCAAGGGCCTTTGGAACCCCGCCCCCGGCGTTTGGAACGTAGAACAGCTCGACCCGAACCCGTTCATGGAAGAAGTCGCCAAGCAAGGCCTCCCATGGAAAGTAAAACAGCTCGGCGCTGGCCTAGGCGAACTTACGGAGCGCCGCAAAGACAAGAAAGCGGCTTAGGGGGTGTTATTTCCATTCCTGTCATTGCGAGGAGGCAAAGCCGACGCGGCAATCCATGGATTGCTTCGCTTACGTTCGCAATGACGATGGATAAAAAACGCACACTCAAAAAAATTATAATTTTATCAGCGGCACTTATTTTGCCCATAATCTTGCCCACAGTAATTTTATTAGCAGGCTATGGCTCTTGGAAAACATATTATGAGCTAACATTAATTTTTAGTGCACTATGGTGCATCATAGGAATTATCGTAAGTCTTATTTTATTGTTATTTAAAAAACGTAGAACATATGCCCTTGAATACATTGTCGCTTTTGTTATTGCTGGAATGATGATTATTCCAACTTTAATGCTTAGTGCAAAAATACGTATTTATGCCTTTTATCTTGCAGGATTGAGAGCCGAAAAACTTATTGGTGCTGTTGAAAAGTATATAACAGAAAATAATAAACCTCCCGAAAATTTAGATGTACTTGTTCCAGTGTATTTAGAATTTTTGCCGACTAGGCTCCCACCATTGAAAATAAATACTAACAAAAACCCGCCCCATAACTGGTCATTATCGGCAACAGTAAATACCGGTTTAATTAATTGGGATGAATTTATTTATCAATCCGATCAGGATTATAGTGTGTATGGCCCTGCGGCAGAAAAATTAGGAAAATGGATTTACTATCATGAATAATTTGCAAGCTTTAAATCCAATAAATACCCCCGCCTACGTTGCCGATATTGCCGCTATAAAACGCAATATGGCCACGGCGAAGCGTATTAAGGACGAGGCTGGGGTTAAAGTTTTGCTGGCGACGAAGGCGTTTTCTATGTTTTCGGTTTTTCCATTTATGAGAGACACGCTGGACGGGACGACGGCGAGCGGGCTTTATGAGGCTCGGCTGGGGGCTACGCATTTTGGTAAGGAAGTGCATACGTACAGCCCCGCCTTTACAGAAGGTGATTTGCGCGAATGCCTGCAATACACCAATCACATTTATTTCAATTCAATCAGTCAGTTAAATCGTTTTTCTGATATGGTGCATGAAATACGTACGGACGCTAAAATCGGTCTCAGGGTTAATCCCGGCCTGTCCTTGGTGAAGAACAGCGTGCTTTATGACCCGTCTTCTCCCTGCTCCCGCTTTGGGATACAGCATGAAGAATTAGATGATAAGGCATTGGAAAAAATAGATATTTTGCACTTTCATAATTTGTGCGAAAACCTAGCCGAAGACTCCGTTGCCCTCATCGATCATGTAAGCAAAAAATTCGGGCATGCCCTGCATAAGGTTAAAGAGGTTAATCTAGGCGGTGGGCATTTCATAAATCACCCTGATTATGACGTTTCAAAGCTCATAAATGCACTTAAAACATTCCAGCAAGACTTTGATATAAAAGTAACAATGGAACCCGGAGGGGCGCTGGTTTATGACGCAGGCTATTTAGTCTCGACCGTGCTCGATATCATGCAGAACGAGAAGCAAATAGCCATAATTGATGGCTCGGCCAGCACGCATATGCCGGATGTTCTGGAAGTGCCTTATCGCCCGAATATTATCAATAGCGCTGAAGCTGAAGAGAAAGCGCACACTTATCTGCTAGGCGGCAATACCTGCATGACGGGCGATATCATCGGCGAATACAGCTTTGATAAGCCGCTAAACATCGGTGATAAGCTGATCTTCACCGACATGATGCAATATTCCTTCGTTAAGAACACCACTTTTAACGGCGTTCCACTGCCAGATCTTGGAATTTTGCATGAAAATGGAGAATATGAGCTGGTGAAGCGCTTCGGCTATGAGGATTTTGAGGGGCGCCTGTCTTAAAGCGCCCCAAAATCACATATACTTAAGTCAGGCTTTTGCGGCCGTTATAAACACAAACGGTATCAGCGTGGCCAAAGCCGTTGAAATTCGAGCGCATAGCAACGCTATAAGCGCCAGTATTCTCGAATACAACCCAATCACCCATCCCAATATCATGCGGCAGCGTAAACGGCCCTTCCATCATATCAAGCGAATCACAGGTCGGGCCGGCCATGCGGTAATCTTGCAAGATACCATCAAATTCACGGTCGCAAGTAATACCCTTAACAGGGTATTTCAGGCCAAGCCATGAACACGCATCAAACAAACCGCCATAAATGCCGTCATTGATATAGAGCGTATCGTCCTTGCGAAGCTCAACGCGGGCAACGAGAGAGCCGCCTCTAGCAACAAGAATGCGCCCCGGCTCGGAGAGAAGCGGCATATCTGCCCAGCCCTCAAACGATAACGCAGCCTTAATTTCAGCAACACAATCCTCAACACTGCAAACACCCTCAACATCATCCGCATAAGCCACAGGGAAGCCGCCGCCCACATTAAGCGAATCAATGCGCACGCCGCTCTCACGCACAAGATCCGCCGCATAAGCAATGGCCGTAGCGTATTTGCTTGCATC
>JBBKXC010000208.1:0-3353 GCA_037969275.1 Bdellovibrionales bacterium
CGTACACCAAAGCCCGTGGCATATTTCGGTACGGTCGGCAGATCACCTTTAATCCAAGCCGTTCCTGCAATATCCAGATGCGCCCAAGGCGTCCCATCATTAATGAAATGCTCCAAGAAGCCCGCAGCCGTGCAGGCTCCGGCCATACGGCCAGATTTACCGAGATTTTGCAGATCGCCAAAAGTGCCTTCCATGTCCTTTTTGAACACCTCATCGAGAGGCATGCGCCAGAGCTTCTCGCCCGTATTTTCGCTCGCCTTTTCCAGCTTGCCCCAAAGCTCACCTTTATTCACAAAGGCGCCGCAATATTCATGCCCCAACGCCACCATGACCGCGCCCGTTAGCGTCGCCAGATCAATAATTGCGTCAGGTTTGGAAATCTCTTGGCCATAGGTCAAACAATCGGCGAGAACAAGTCGGCCTTCCGCGTCGGTGTTTAAAACCTCTATGGTCTTTCCAGAGTAGCTTGTGATGATATCGCTCGGGCGGTATGCGTTGCTGGAGGGCATATTTTCAGCCAAACCGACAATCGCCACCACATTCGCTTTGGCTTTACGCGTTGCGATGGCTTTCATTGTGCCGACAACGGCAGCAGAGCCGCCCATATCCATTTTCATTTCTTCCATGCCTGCGCCCGGTTTCAAAGATATCCCGCCAGTATCGAAGGTCACGCCCTTACCAATCAGAAGAAGCGGCTTTTGCGTTTTGTTGCCGCCCTTCCAGCGCATGATAACCATGCGCGGTTGGCGCTCGGAACCTTGACCCACAGCCATAATCGCGCCCATGCCCATTTTTAGCATTTTCTTCTCGTCCAGTATCTCGATCTCAACGCCGAGCGGCTTTAATTCATCACGAATGCGCAAGGCGTAGCTCTCGGGGTAGAGCGCATTTGGCGGCTCATTCACAAGGTTACGTGCAAGATAAACGCCCTCAGCCACGGCAGATAATGGCGCGTAGGCTTTACCCGCGCGCATGTGATCATCACTCACAACACCCAGCGCTGCGGATTTAACGGGCGCGTCATCGCTGCCAGTTTTTTTGGATTTATAAAGGTCGAACTGATAACCACGCAGCGCCCAGCCATAGGCCATATGCGCCGCCAAATCGGCTTCCGGCAAAGATTTTGAGCCTAGCCCTGAAGCAAGAACAAGCGCAGCGCTTTTTGAATTCGCGCCCTTCAGCGCCGCAAATAATTTGCCGCCCGCTTCTTGCGCCTTCAGCACGCTCAAGCCTTGCGACTTACCAAGACCAAGCAAAACTGCGCGCTCTGCCTTTACGCCCTCGCCCAGTGTAGCTACCAGAACCGTGCCATGCTTGGCCTTAAAGTTTTTTGATTTCGCGGCAACGCCCTCAATAAATTTCAGGATATTCTTATCCAGATCAATCTTCGGAAGCTTGAAGCCTTTATCGGTTTCAAAAACTGGTATGACGATTGTGTCACTGCTGGCCGGTATTTTTTTTAAAAACTTGATATCCATTGCACTAAATTCCCATGCTTTTCTTGTTTCGGACTATAAATTACTATAGTGATAATTTGGCGCATTACCAGAGCCCGCTTTAAAAAATGCGTAACATTCAGACCGGAAAAATATGACCCGCTTCGATTCATATATGTTCAAAAGCCTTTTAACGGCCACGATATTCATCACCTTCGTTTTAACGGCGGTGGTTTTTTTGACGCAATCCCTACGCTTTTTGGAATTGGTCGTGGAGTCCGGCGCCTCTAGCCTGACATTCTGGTTTTTGACTTCGCTGGCCCTGCCGCGTTTTTTGGAGATTATTATTCCGCTCGCCATGATGGCTTCAGTGCTCTTTGTTTATAACCGCATGAGCCTTGATTCCGAGATGGTGGCCATACGCTCCATCGGTTTTTCGCCTTATCAAATCGGGCGCTCTGCCATTTTGCTTGCGCTCATCATGACCGTCTGTTTATATGCCGTTTCAATGTTTGCTGCGCCAATGGCGCTCAGTAATATGAACAAAATGCATCAGGTTATTAAGGCGCAATTTTCGACCATTTTATTCCGCGAAGGTGTTTTTAACCGGATTGGCAGCGGTCTTACTGTTTATATCCGCGAGAAAAATGCCGACGGTGAAATGGCGGGGCTGATGATCCATGATAACCGCGCTGAAAACGCTTACCCCTCGACTGTGCTAGCTAAACGCGGGGTCATTATAAACACGGATGATCTCTTTCAAGTCGTGGTGTATGAAGGCTCGCGGCAGGAATATAACAAAGACAAAACCGTGCTGCAAACGCTGAATTTTGATCGCTACATTATCGATTTGCCCGATAGCGACCCCGTGCGTCAACGCTGGCGCGAGCCGGACGAGCGCACATTCATTGAGCTTTTTCACCCCGACACACTCAATGAGCGCGATGTCGAATCGCTGCGCGCTTTCCAGATCGAGATTAATAAGCGCCTGACGGGGCCTTTGCTCACCATCGTCTATACATTGATTGCGCTGGCGGCTCTGCTTATTGGGCCTATTGACCGGCGCGGGCAAGGTAAGCGCATCTTGCTTGTAATATTCCTGACGCTTTGTATTCAGGGCGGCTATTTAACCAGTTTTAATATGGCGAAGAATTCCAATGCGGGGCTCTTTATCATGTACTTTATTATTGTTGCGCCCATAATTTGCGCCGGATTTCTTCTGAGCGGCTCAAGTGAAAATATGCGCCGTAAACTCCTTTATAAGCAAAAGGAGCCTGCGTAATGGCCGGGAATATGAAAGTCACGGCAACGCTGAGCCGCTATCTGGCAAAAACCTATTTTTTGAATATGCTTTTTTTACTCTTTGCCTTGCTAGGGATCATCTATCTTTTTGATATGGTGGAGCTTATCCGCCGCGCCAGCAAGCGTGACGATGTTCCCTTTTCACTGGTCGTCCAGATGGGCCTTTTAAAACTGCCCGAAGTTGGCCAGCAAATATTCCCTTTTGCTATCCTCTTCAGCGCCATGTTTACATTCTGGCAGCTTACGCGGCGCTACGAGTTAGTTGTTGCCCGCTCGGCGGGATTTTCTGTCTGGCAGTTCCTTGCGCCGATTATCGCTGTTGCCGTGGCTGTTGGCATCTTGCACATTGCCATTATCAACCCTATCGGCGCCCTTCTTGTCGGTAAATTTTCTCAGCTTGAAAACAAATACCTCAACCACAATTCTTCCGAGATCGCCTTTTTCGAAGAAGGTTTATGGCTGCGTCAAAATTTAGGAGATCACGGAGAATATGCCATTCTTCACGCCCCGCGCATCGAGCAGCTTTCCTGGACATTGCAAAATGTATCGTTGCTGAAATTCGATAATGGTGACAATTTTCAAATGAGACTCGATGCCAAAACCGCCGTTCTTGAG
>JBBKXC010000209.1:0-6091 GCA_037969275.1 Bdellovibrionales bacterium
GCCAGCATGCTCATATCATTGCCGTTCAGCAAAATCTGGCCTTGCGGGTTCATGACGATGTTAAAGATATGCACGGGCGCGCCGTCATCGTTAACGCCAGCCTTGGCAAAGCCCTTAAGGACGGTTAATCCCATTAGGGCTTGTTGCATCGTGCCTACATTTGCGGCTTCTGGGTTTGTTTTCATCTGGGTTGTCAGATATTGCGTAATGTCATCCATGCCGCGGAATTGCGCCGTGATATCGGCTGTGGCGGAATTGGTGGCCTCGACATCTGTAATGACCTTACCCTTGAGATCAATATGATACATATCATTGCCGACATAGTTATTCTCGAGCAGCAGGGACGTCCCCGCCTTGGAGAGAATTGCGGGCAAGCTCATCGCGAGAGATAAAGTGCCAAGACCGCTCATATTGGGATTAGCGATTGAGGATTCCATCGTGCTGCGACCAAGTGCGATAATCTCTTCAAAAGGGATCTTTTCAAGCACAATATCCAAATTGAGGTTGGCGGGCGCAAGCGCTGGGATGTCCTGCGGAAATGGCTCAAGCGTTAAGCCGTTATATCCTGTGCGCATGTTAATGAGCGCGCTTTTGGCCAGAAAACCTGTCATGTCTATGCCGAAATTAGCGTCAGCCATGCGCAGCGTTTTAAAGGCGGCGTCTTCGGCATAATTGGTCATTGTAAAATCGGCGAGCTGGAATTCGGATGTAAAGCCATCACCCAGCAGGGCTACTAATGACTGGATCATCGTACCGAGCTTATCATCATCAAGCGGGGAGTTAGGCGCGTTAGGCGTCGTTTCTTGCTCCGCGTTATTAGTGTTTGGACCTGGCAAGACGGCCATATCGTTTAGCGCCGAGCGGTAAGCTCCCAAGGCAGCTGGGTCGTATTTGAATATCTCCATATTCATATTGAGCGCACCGAGGCGGAAAATCTCGCCTCCTTCAGTTGGTGATGTGGCGTTGATGTCATTAAAAGTGAAATAGAGCGGGCCTGACCAGCGGCCATCAGTGTCGCTATCAAGGTCATAAACCACGCGCACAGAAGGAATATTGATAAGTGCGCCCTTAACTTTATCGTCGATATTTATATTTTCAAAATTGGCGTCGAGCTTGGAGAAATAACCCAGCTTGCCATTCCAGACACCGGAAGATCGCTGACCGCCAATGGCAACTTGAAATGTTTCCTTGCCCTTACTGACATAGTTCATAGGGGTGGGGAGCGCAAATGTCATCTTCCATTGGTCTGGATCTTGATGTGCGGCGGCGTTAATGGCGATCAAGCCAATTTCAAAAACATCCCCATCAGGGTAATGCAGCGAAATAAATGGCAGGGTGACAGCATAATAGTCATCAACCTTCTCGACGCTGACATTGCCTTCGAATTTAGCGGTCGTGCCATTGGCGAGAGGCTGGCTCTGCTGGTTTTTAACAACGTCTTCAAAAAGGGTGAGTAGCGCTTGGCCACGCTCGTCAAGGGCTTGCATTTCCTGCGCTCTGGCGCTGGCGAGATCGGCTCCCAGCAACAAAGTGCTGCTCAGTAGGGAAATTTGTAAAAACCGTCTCATCTTAAAGGGCCTCCTCGGCATATGGGCAAAGATTTGGGCTATTTAAGCAGAAAACGTGCCAGCTTCCAAGCAGGCATTGTTATTTAGTGGTGATTATCATTTGAAAATAAACCAAATGATTATTTTAAGATTTTTCTTCCGGCGGTTCTTCTTTGATGTCGATCTCGACATCTGGCTGGGCGTGGGCGGTATCCTCTTCCAGCTCGAGTCCTATGGATTGCATTTCCTTTTCGCTGATATCAACCTTCGGAGCGCCAGTGTTGCGGCGGGTTAGAATGCTTTTCAGTGTTGCAGCTTCGCTCTTGCCAAGTTCAAGCGCTTTGGCCACGTCAATAAGCGCGTCCACTGTGGCGGTTAATTTGCCTTGAGTTTCGAAAGGATCGGGGGTGTCGAGGCGCAATAGCATGTCATTGCCTTTGAATATTAGAATGACCCATGCGTTTTTCTTTTCCATGAGGGTGCACAGCGCTTCGGCGCGTTCTTTAGTGAAATATTCCTCCATCACCGCGCGGTCATCCCCGCGCGCGATATTGTCAGAGTTCCAGCATGCGAAAGAGGGCTTAAATTCTTCGCTGAAATTCATGGCTTGTGTGATGGTGGTTAGGCCGCCGCTGGCAAATGCGCCGGAGATCGGCATACGGCTATCAAGTTCAATCTCGATGGCGGTCATTTTGCGGCTGCTGGTGCCGCGCTCGACTTCATGCTCGCTGGTGAAGATGCCGATTGTGTAATCTTTATAAATACCACCGACTTTAGGCGATTGCATAAAGGCTGCGCTTTTGATGCGTAGCTTATGCTTTTTGGCAAAGTCACGCCAAGCCTTCTTTTGCTTGAATAAAATGAGGTATGTCCAAGCCGAAAAGCCTAGAAGTCCCAAAGAAATAAGGGCCCAAAGATAAAACCAGATATTCAACGTAGCGCCTCTTTTGTGAGTTAAGGTTGCATCATATATAATTCTAATGGCTTTTGCGCGGGAAGGCTATAGCAAAGCCCTTATATAGTGATTTGCATTAGTAATAATGCAAATTGTACCGAGCAAGGCGAGGCGTCCGCAAGGACGAGTGTCTGTAAAGGGTGATTTGCATTAGTAATAATGCAAATTGTACCGAGTAAGGCGAGGCGTCCGCAAGGACGAGTGTCTGTAAAGGGTGATTTGCATTAGTAATAATGCAAATTGTACCGAGCAAGGCGAGGCGTCCGCACAAAAAAGGCGGGACTTTCGCCCCGCCAGCTTTGATGACTACGTTTTCGTAAACTTTTTAATGATAACTTGTCTGGCCGTCCTCCGTTTCCGGCGAATGTACGAAATGCATCAGGTTCTTAGGAATGCTGAGCTCCAGCGGTTGCTCATTTACAGCTTCGATCGCGGGTGCGTTCTTATGCTGCATTTCACTGGCGATGCTGGCCATTTGCGTAAGCAAATCTTCGGCGCGGCAAACGAGCGCCTCTGTTTTGGCCGTGCTGATGAGGTCGACATTGGCATGCTCGCGCATTTTCTCGCCAATCCGCTCTTCATGGACACCAACATCATCAACCTGTTTCTCAAGTTTATGAATGGCATTGCTGAAGAAGGCGGTCTGTTTGTCGACAACCTCGATCTTTTTGTTCATCTTTTGCATGGTTTCGCTAAAGAGATTGGTTTGCTCTCCGACATTGCTGACCTTGGCTTCGAGTTGGTGGATTGAATGGGTGAAGTTGTCGGATTGTTTGTCCACTTCCTCCACTTTTTGCTCCAATTTGTGAATGGCATCACTGAAAAATCCGGTTTGCTTTCGGATCACTTCAAACCCGCATCGCAATCGTTCAAATCCGGCCCCTAAGACGAGACTGGTTCCAACGGCAGCGACAGCTGAAAACACAGCCATCATCAAAGACACCGCTACAACGGTTTCTATTTCTAGTGTCATGATTGTACCCCTTTCAAGACAATTTATTTTTTGTGATTACACAGGATAAGAGGAAGAGTTTCATAAAGTTCTTTTAAGGAAGAATTCCTAAGCATCCATTCTTTAATAATACAAGGTGTTGCCTTAAAAAATCGTTATTTTTCAATAAGATAAAGTGGTTATTTCAGCTAAAAGCATTTAAAGTTTTATGTAAAATGCAAATGCTTTTTAAAGGAGGTCGTGCATTGCTTTGCCTGAGAGCGGGGGAGCGGGGCATATATGCGCTTTTATCTTGAAAACAAACCGAAATTCAGCCATTGTTCCGCCTATGACACAGACACAAAAAACAGATATTCCCCAAGATGTAGCCTTAGCTTCTAGAGCGTGGCCTTTCGAAGAAGCCAAAGCGGTCGTAAAGCGTTTGCTTGCGCTCGGCAAAGGCGAGATTAAAGTGCCGGAAAAAGGCTATGTGCTTTTCGAGACGGGATACGGCCCTTCGGGCTTGCCGCATATCGGTACATTCGGCGAGGTGTGCCGCACGACAATGGTGATGAACGCCTTTAAACGCCTGCAGCCTGATATCCCAGTAAAGCTCTTTTGTTTTTCTGATGATATGGACGGCCTTAGAAAAGTGCCGGGCAATGTCCCCAATCAGGACAAGCTGGCGCAGGCACTGAATAAACCTCTGACGCAAGTGCCCAATCCTTTTGATACCGAGCACACATCTTTTGGCGCGCATAATAATGCCAAGCTGATGGAGTTTTTAGATGGCTTTGGTTTTGATTACGAATTCAAAAGTGCGACCGAATGTTATAAGGGCGGCCTTTTTGATGAGACCCTTTTGCTGATGCTGAAAAAGCATGATGAAATCCGCAAGGCCGTTTTGCCTATTTTGGGCGAAGAACGCGCCGCAACTTATTCTCCGTTCCTACCGATTTCTCCTTCAACGGGTAATGTCTTGCAAGTTCCAATTTTGGAAACAAACGCCGATGCTGGGACGATTGTATTTGAAGATGAGGACGGCACGAAAAAAGAACTGCTTGTGACGGGCGGCAATGTGAAGGCACAGTGGCGCGCCGATTGGGCGATGCGCTGGTTCTCGCTGGATGTTGATTACGAGATGGCGGGTAAAGACCTTGTGACGGCGGCTGATATTTCTCAGGCGATTGTTAAAATTCTGGGCGGGCGCGGCCCGGCTGGTTTTCGCTATGAGCTTTTCCTTGATGAGCAAGGCATGAAAATTTCCAAATCCAAAGGTAACGGCCTGACGATGGAAGAATGGCTCACATATGCTCCGCATGAAAGCCTTGGCTATTATATGTATCAGCGTCCGACATCGGCGAAAAAATTATACTTCGATGTCATTCCAAAAGCGGTTGATGAATATCTGACATTCATTGAAAAATTGCCGGAGCAAGAGCCTGCGCAAAAGCTGGATAATCCGGTTTGGTATTTACATGATGGGCAGGCGCCAAAGGGGCTGACGAGCCCGATCTCTTTTGCGCTTTTGCTTAACTTGGTGAACGCGGCCAATACGCATGAGGCGTCAGTGCTGTGGAAATTTATCAATCAATATTCTCCGGAAGCAACGGCAGAAAATTCGCCTATGCTGGACCGCCTTGTTGGTTATGCTATTCGTTACTACGAAGACTTCGTGAAGCCCGCCAAAGTTTACCGCGCGCCCGATGATCGTGAGACAAATGCACTCAAAGATTTGGCTGCGCGTCTTGGCGCCATGGACGAAGGACTTGGCGCCGATGAATACATGACCGAGGTATTTAGCTCCGGTAAAGAAAACGGCTACGAAAAAGATGAGCTTCGTGATTGGTTTAAGGCGATTTACGAGGTGCTTCTCGGACAATCACAAGGGCCGCGCTTTGGTTCTTTCATCAAACTCTACGGCGTCAAAGAAACCTCGAAATTAATTGAAGAGGCGCTCAGCGGAAAATTCGCTAAAGCGGCGTAAGTAATCATGAATGTAAAACTACTAATTGTCCTTGGCGCTTTAGTTTTAACGGCGGCAGGGTTCTATATGCAATATACCCAAAAGCCGGGCATTAAAGAATTGCGCGCGCATCCTGAGAAATTTGCATTCGAAGATTACAGATCAAAAGAAGTTTTGCATACACGTCTCTCGACCCTTTTTCCGCGCGAAAGTGATAAGGCCGATGTGGATGTGTTTTTCCAGAGCGGTGAAATTAGCTACGCGGAATTAGAAAAGGGCGAATGTACGCTCACTTATATATATGGCCCTGCGCGCTTTATTTTTGGCAGTGACGATCAAAAGCTAAAAGCGATTCAGGTCAGCGATGGATCGCAAAAACTCTGGCCTTCTTTTACCGATATTTGTCCACGCAAAAAAGACGCGCCTTTGACCCCTGCACCTGGCGGCGATAATGCGCCTATCCATTTACCGATTTTGCCATTGGACATCGTAGAATAAATATCCCGCTAAATCATTTTACTGCGCTATGAGACATGTGTTTTTTCATGTGCTTGGCGGTATCAAAACGCGATGCGTTTTCGTATGTGATTTGCACTGCAAAAACTGAAATAACGATTTTTTAAAGACGCATAGCTTTTGAGACAGGTTTTTTTTCATTTTTTTTCAAATTATTTTTGTGCATGTTATATGGA
>JBBKXC010000210.1:0-5999 GCA_037969275.1 Bdellovibrionales bacterium
ACGCGCGCTTCGAAGACGATGGTGCAATGCTCTCAAACATTTTCAAAAGTTAGTCCGAAAAACCATATCAAGGAGGCCGCCGAATGACCGAAGTCAAATCGACACTAGACCAAGTTCAGGAATTTCACGAGACCTATGGGCTTCCCGTTAAGGACGCGCCTGATATCACTGATAAAAGAACTAATATGCTCCGCGTAAATCTTCTGGCCGAAGAGTTAGAAGAGCTTAAGCAAGCGCTCAAAGATGGCGATGTCGTTGAAACGCTGGATGCTTTGATTGATCTGCAATATGTGCTGGACGGCGCATTTTTATCATTTGGCCTTCAGAGCAAAAAAGAAGAAGCCTTCGCCGAGGTGCATTCCTCAAATATGTCCAAGCTTGGTGAGGACGGTAAGCCGATCCGCCGTGAAAGCGATGGCAAGGTTCTTAAAGGTCCGAATTACTTTAAGCCTGATCTTGTGCAATTCATCAAAAATTGTAGCAAAGCGGCCTAAAGACAATGACAATTACCGGTATTTACGAAATTGATTGGACTATCCTTACTGTAGCGGGAATTCTCGCTGTTACGATTGGCGTACTTTTGGCCGTGGCGTACTATACTTACGCCGAGCGCAAAGTTCTTGGCGCGATGCAACGCCGTCAGGGGCCCATGATGGTTGGGCCATTTGGCTTGTTGCAACCTATTGCTGATGGACTGAAGCTGTTTTCCAAAGAAACGATTATCCCTTCGCAAGCGAATAAGCCCGTTTTTATACTGGCGCCAATGCTGCTGTTTTCACTCGCGCTTATGGCGTGGGCGGTGATTCCTTTTGATAAGGGCTGGGTGCTGGCCAATATTAATGTCGGTATTCTTTATCTTTTTGCAATCTCATCTCTTATGGTTTACGGCGTGATAATGGCTGGATGGGCGTCTAATTCACGCTATGCTTTTCTTGGAGCGCTGCGCAGTGCCTCGCAAATGGTGTCTTATGAGGTGTCCATGGGGCTCATTATTGTGTGCGTTTTACTATGCACCGGCTCTTTAAATTTACAAGAAATTGTATTGGCAGAGCGCCCTGTTTGGATGCAGATGCTTCTCTTCCCGATGTTTATAGTCTTCCTCGTGTCCATTCTGGCAGAGACCAACCGTGCGCCATTCGATTTGCCTGAAGGTGAATCCGAGATTACGGGCGGTTTCATGGTGGAATATTCCGCCATGACATTTGCTTTATTCTTCCTTGGCGAATATTCCGCCATGATCTTGATGAGCGCGATGACGACGATCTTGTTCCTTGGGGGCTGGTTACCGCCGTTTTCTATGTGGCTACCGGGTGGCATGGTTGAACTAATGACGGTCGTTCCAGGCATAATCTGGTTTGCTGTGAAAACAATGTTCATAATGTTCGTATTCCTTTGGGCACGCGCGACATTGCCGCGTTACCGCTATGACCAACTCATGCGTCTTGGCTGGAAAGTCTTTCTCCCGTTGACATTGGCTTGGGTCGTTATTGTAGCCGGAACTCTTTTGGCTTTTGATGCGTTACCATAGAGTTTCAATTCGCTTTTTCTGCCATAGGGGGAATTCATGCGTAAAGAGTTATCAGGTCTATTTCTTTTAAGTTTTCTAACCCTTCTTGTTTCATGCGAAGCAACACCAAAGCAGCAGCTAAGTGAGGCAAAGCCCGCAGTAGAAGTGAAGCCGACGATTAATAAAAAACTACTTGTTATTCAAGAAGATTCGCCTGTAGAGGACAGTCTTTTAAACTGGCGTGTGAAGGCAAACTCGATCATTTCTTTTACACATGGCGAAGAAGAAAAGAAAAAAGCCAAGGAGAGTATTGATGCTTACCCTAACCCTGCTGAAGTTGCGGAAGCTAAAACAAGAGCATTGATTATATCAGGCTATGGTTTGGATAAATCACCGAAAACTATATCTTATAAAGGCCGCGCCAAGCCATCTAGTCTATTATCTCAATATAAAAACTCCGAGGAAGCGGCTTACCTGCTTGATTACGATATTATTTCCTGGTCACTTAAGCCGCATCCAAAAAATAAATCCAAGCTTTATGTCGATTTGGATATGAAAATGGAGCTTATTGATTTAGAAAAAGATTCTGTACTTATGAGTCAAAAATGTTATTTTTCAGAGACTGGTGAGGCTTATAGCCAGTTTCAGTTATTTAATGAGGATTCACGCGTACTAAAGCAAGAAATCAAGGGCAAGGCTACAAAATGCGCCGAGCAAATGAACATTGCGATCAAAGAAAAATTATCCAAATCTGCCAAAACCGGTTAGGGCCACTTAAGTTATGAATATTAATGCACGTTCGTTTTTATTAACCGAAATAGTAAAAGGCTTTGCCCTTACGCTAAAATATATGTTTTTCATGCCGCGCGTTACCATTAACTACCCGCATGAAAAAGGGCCGATATCGCCGCGTTTCCGTGGTGAGCATGCTTTGCGCCGCTACCCTAATGGCGAGGAGCGCTGCATTGCGTGTAAATTATGCGAGGCAATTTGTCCGGCTTTGGCGATAACGATTGAAGCTGAGCCTCGCGAAGATGGGTCTCGCCGCACAACACGCTATGACATTGATATGACAAAATGTATTTATTGTGGTCTTTGCGAAGAAGCTTGCCCTGTTGACGCGATCGTAGAGGGGCCTAACTTTGAATTCGCGACAGAAACGCGTGAAGAACTTTTCTACAATAAGGATAAGCTTTTGGAGAATGGTGATCGCTGGGAAGCTCAAATCGCATCAAACCTTGCCGCTGACGCGCCGTACCGCTAATAAACTGAATTTACAGCTATTAAAAAACCCCGCTTGAGCGGGGCTTTTATTATTTTGACGACCCTTAGAACAAATCGCCCATCGGGATATGCCAGTAAATATTCAAAGCCTCTGTGCCTGGATTGTGGTCACCTAGAGATGCATTGGAAAGGTGAGATATCGCGGCGCCTAAGCGGTGTTGATTCTGAAATTCGTAGGAAACTTCAAGTTGTGTACGGAATTCTAAAGGGTAGCCAAGGTCTTTGTCACTAGAGCCATCTGTGTAGAGACCGGCGCCAAAGCTTGGCGTTACATAAATGTTCGGCGCTACATTCCAGTCATAAAGAAGGCCAACGCCAACCCATGTGGAAAAATCGGAAGTAACTTCCGCGCCAATATATGGATGAAGATTAGGTGTGAACAATGACTTTCCAGATCGGTACTCTAAGCGAAAGTCAGCTTCGCTTTCATCATCAAAAGCATTGTAGGAACCAGCACCAATACTAATGAGGCTTTGTTGATCTACAGCAGCGGCAGTGTTTGTTGTCATTGTTAATGCGAAGCAGGCCGCGCTGCTTAAAAGTAATAGTTTTTTCAAGAATGTTACTCCAATATTAGAAAATTCATATAAATGTGTGGGCGCTGAAAATTTGCCCGTTCGTTTATATTGCCAGCGTATAAAAAAAAATCAACAGACATTCGATAAATTTGCATCTACGCTCTTGCGGTATTGGCTTGAAAAGATTAAAAAAACAATACAAGCAAACCGAACTCTTTAACCACAATAACAATCGGATTCTTTATGATAATTCAGGCTTTGGCATTTTATCTTTTTGCCGGGATCCTAACGCTTAGCGCTTTGGCCGTTATTACGGCCCGCAACCCTGTGCATTCGGTGTTGTTCCTGATTCTTGCCTTTTTTAACGCTGCCGGGCTTTTTATCCTGCTTGGTGCGGAGTTCGTCGGCATGATTCTTGTTATCGTCTATGTTGGGGCTGTGGCTGTTTTATTTCTCTTTGTTGTTATGATGCTCGATATCAGCTTTGCTGATTTACGTAAGGGCGCGATGCAGTATGTCCCCGTAGGACTTCTGGCGGGGCTTATTTTGCTGGTCGAGCTGAGCATTGCCTATGGAACGTGGAGCGCGGCAGATATTAAGGCCGGTGGTGCCAAGAAAATTCCAGGGGGCGAGGAACTGACGAACACTGAGCTTCTTGGGCTTACGCTTTATACAGATTACATTCTGGCATTTCAGATTGCTGGTCTTATTCTCTTTGTGGCCATGATTGGCTCGATTGTTTTAACGCACCGGACACGCCCTGGAGTACGCAAACAAAAGGTTTCAGATCAATACGCACGTAGACCGGAGGATGCCATGGAAATTGTCAAGGTTACACCGGGGACGGGGGCATAGAATGCAGGATGTTATTTTAAATATCGGTATACAGCACTTTCTGGTTTTGGCTGCTTTGCTCTTTACCATTGGTGTGTTTGGAATGTTTCTAAACCGTAAGAATGTAATTGTTATTTTGATGTCGATTGAATTGATGCTGCTTGCGGTTAATATTAATTTTGTTGCTTTTTCGGCGTACCTTGATGATTTGACTGGGCAAATATTCACCATGTTTATTTTGACTGTAGCGGCTGCTGAAGCCGCAATTGGACTTGCTATCCTAGTGGTGTTCTTCCGTAATCGTGGGACGATTGCTGTTGAAGATATTTCTGGAATGAAGGGGTAGGGCGCATGGAATTATTTGTTGTATTTCTTCCGCTTCTCGCCTTTATCATTGCAGGATTAGGCGGACGTCAGATCGGTGATCTGGGGTGTCAGATTGTGACATGTGGCGCGCTTGTCATTTCCGCGTTTTGCTCAATGATACTTTTTTACGAAGTAGGTCTGACAGGAAGTGTAGAGCCATACACAACCGTATTGTCCCAGTGGATTTCCAGCGGAACATTCGATGTAAAATGGTCTGTGCGTGTTGATACGCTCTCTGTTGTTATGATGTGCGTTATTAACATCGTTTCCGCCTGTGTTCATGTCTATTCTATCGGTTATATGAGCCACGATAAGGCCAAAGGCCGCTTTATGGCTTATTTAAGTCTGTTTACATTCGCTATGTTGATGTTGGTGACTTCAGACAATCTTTTGCAGCTATTCTTTGGTTGGGAAGGGGTTGGTTTGGCCTCTTACTTGTTGATTGGCTTCTGGAACCACAAACACAGTGCCAATGCCGCGGCGCAAAAAGCCTTTATTGTTAACCGTATCGGTGACTTTGGCTTGGCGCTCGGAATTATGGCTGTATTTGTAATCTTTGGTAGCATTGAATTCGATACAATTTTCGCGCGCACTGCCGATTTTGCGGATTACCGCTTCGAGTTTTTCGGGGTTGAGATGCACGCCCTTACTGTGGCCTGCCTCCTGCTCTTTATGGGCGCGGTAGGTAAATCTGCGCAGCTCGGCCTGCACACATGGTTGCCTGACGCTATGGAGGGGCCAACACCTGTTTCCGCTCTTATTCACGCGGCCACGATGGTTACGGCCGGTGTGTTTCTTATTGCGCGCATGTCACCACTTTTCGAATTTGCGCCGATTGCCTTGATGACGGTTTGTATATTCGGCGCGCTGACGGCCTTTGTTGCCGCCACAATTGGCCTTACGCAATATGATATTAAGCGCGTTATTGCCTATTCAACAATGTCCCAGCTGGGCTATATGTTCTTTGCGCTTGGCGTGTCTGCTTATGGCGCGGCGATGTTCCATTTGATGACGCATGCTTTTTTCAAAGCACTGCTTTTCCTCGGCGCTGGATCTGTCATTCACGCCATGTCGGATGAGCAGGATATGCGCAATATGGGCGGCATTGCCAAGAAAATTCCCTTGACCTATTCAATGATGTGGATTGGCTCGCTGGCTTTGGCTGGGATTGGTATACCGGGCGTATTCGGGATGGCTGGTTTTTATTCCAAGGATATGATTTTAGAATCCGCTTTTGCAGATATTAGCTGGTTTGGTACTTTCGCCTATTGGATGGGTATTGCCGCAGCCGTTATGACGGCCTTTTATTCAGGGCGCCTCATATTCATGACTTTCCACGGTAAGCCGCGCGCAAGTGATGATGTAATGAGTCATGTTCATGAATCACCGCCTGTAATGTTGATGCCGCTTTTCGTATTGGCGTTTGGTGCCATTTTCGCGGGCTTTATGTTCTACAATCCTTTTGTAGGTTCCGCTCATCACGGCGCAGA
>JBBKXC010000211.1:0-6597 GCA_037969275.1 Bdellovibrionales bacterium
TGGTTGTATTCATAGATTTCCTGCTCGCCCAGAGACTCAATCAACGATTCAGCGCAAACCGTTTTACCCGCCCCCGGTCTACCGACCACGCCGATTTTTTGTAGGATCGGCGCGTTATTACTCTGGACATCATTTGATAAAAATTCGGCAAATCTGCCCATGACAAAGCGGGTCTGCTCTTCATTTTCTGTAGGAAATGTAGCAAATGGCTTGTTTTGGCTATCGCGTATCACTTTTGTAAACATCGCAATATTATATACAAATATTTGTATTATGTCAATGTACGGCGAGGCGCCATATGTCTATCTCGACTTCAACCTTCCGCGCATATCTCAAGGCGGGGCAATGGTTGCAGGCTGCGATTTAGATTAATTAATTACGCAGCGGCTTTCCGGTATCCAGCATAGCCTCGATACGCGCCATAGAGCCTTCATTGCGAATGAGATAAGCGAATTGCTCCAGCTCAAGCTTAAGAAGGTCATCTTCGCTTATCGGTTTGGTCCAATCGGCATCACCGCCGCTTAAGACTGTGGCCAGATGATCCGACACCACAATATCATAAGGCGTGGCCTTGCCTGATTTTGCAAGATCGCTCACCGCCATATCAAGCGCTGCTTTCCCGCTTGGCCCCGGCATACGGATATCCATGATTTTTTCCGGAACTTGATAATTCTCCGCCAATTCCAGCGCGCGCTTTTTAGCGTCGTAGAGCAAGCGGTCACGGTTCATTGTGATGCCATCGCTCTCGCGGAAATAGCCGATTGATTTGGCTTCTTGTGCCGATTTTGCCACGGTGGCCACGGCAATCGTCTCAAATGATTTGCGCGTTGCACCCATGGGCGTTGTATCAGGTGAGAACCACATCTGGTCCTTACCGATTTTGCCAAGGTCTTTCTTGAATTTCTTCTTTTCGCGTTCGCGGTAACGCAGGATCATTTCCTTACAACCACCCCAGCCAGGAATAAGCCCCACGCCAACCTCAACAAGGCCCGTATAGGTTTCGGCATGCGCCTGCACGGCATCCGAGGCCAGCAAAATTTCACACCCGCCACCAAGTGCCATTCCGCTCGGCGCGGAAACAACCGGAAACGGTGCGTATTTCAAATTCATGAAAGTGCGCTGGCCAGAGGCGATAAATTCCTCCACCTGCGGGAAAAGTCCCGTATTAATCATGAACAGCGCCAAACCAAGATTAGCGCCCGCAGAGAAATGCGAGGCTTCGTTATAAACAACAAGCGCCTTATATTGGCCTCTACCATTACCAATAGTTTTGATCGTTTTACCGAGCAACTCGAATATCTGCTCATCAAACGTATTCATTTTCGAGGTTTTCTCGAAACATAAAACGCCATCGCCTATATCCCACACGCTGGCCGAACCGTTTTTCATGATGGGCTTTGCAGAAAGCTTAATGTCAGAAAGTAGCAGCACACCTTTAGCGCGCCTGATCTCGTGATAATCGCCGTCCACGCCATAGCAATAGCGCTTACCGTTTTCGAGCTTATAGAAGGTCTTGTCGCCCAGCTTTTTCAAAAGCTCCGGAATGTCTTTGCCTTCAGCCTTTAATTTCTCAGCAAACCAAGCGGGGCCAAGATCATCCATCATTTCGAAGGGGCCTGATTTCCAGTTATAACCAAGCTTCATCGCTTCATCGATATCGGCGATACTTTCCGCAATCTCAGGCACAAGTGAGGCGGCGTAATGCAAAGTCTGAGAAAGCACTTCCCACGCATATTTCCCGCCAATATCATCGCTCTCCACTACGGCGCGCAAACCAGCGCGGCCAGCATCAATAGAGGGCAAGCTCGGCTTTTCAGCCTTAGCGTATTGGCCTTCATCAAAATTATCCGCCGATATAACAAGCGCCTGTTTTTCGCGCGCTTTTGGGTTATCGGGGTTCAAACGGTAAAAGCCGCCCTTACCCTTGCGGCCCGTATACCCCGCCGCGATCATATCTTTGATAAATTTGTGATCTTTGAATAATGCGCGGTACGCATCATCCTTTGGTAAAGTCGAGAGCAGCGAGCCTGAAAGATGCGGCATCAAATCAATACCGACCAAATCAACAAGCCCGAACACGCCCGTCTTGGGAATGCCGACAGGGCGCGACATAACGGCGTCGGCCTCTTCTACGCTGATACCGAGATTAATGGCTTCGTTAATTCCAGCCGTCAGCCAGAACACACCAAGGCGGTTAGCAATAAAGCCGGGCGTATCGTTACATTCCACAACGCCCTTCCCCAATTTCACATCGCAAAATGTACGCACGATGCCTATCGCATCTTTGCGGGTCTTTGGCCCCGTCACAAGCTCAAGCAGGCGCATATAGCGCGGCGGATTAAAGAAATGCGTTATCAGAAAATCTTCGGCAAAAGCCGCGCTTTGACCTTCGATCAAATTATGCAGCGGGATGGTCGATGTATTGGAAGACACAATCGAGCCTTCCTTACGGTGCGCATCAATCTTTTTATAGGTTTCATGCTTGACCTTGAGGTCTTCCAGCACGACTTCGATAATCCAGTCGCAATCCCCCAGTAGCGCCAAATCATCTTCAAGATTACCCGGCGTAATAAGGCGCGCATTGCGCTTATCCATAAAAGGCGCAGGATCGGTTTTGAGCATTTTTTGAATAGCGCCTTTAGCAAAAGCAGACCGATCCCCGCCAAATTTAGCAAGGTCAGGCGGCACGATATCCAGCAAGACAACCTCATGCCCCGCATTGGTAATCTGCGCAGCAATCCCGCTACCCATTACGCCAGAGCCGATAACGGCAACTTTATTGATGGTCATTTTTACACCTTTAATAAATTAAGTCTTATTTTCGACTGAGGTAAAATTCGTCATTGCGAGGAGGACGATAGTCCGACGTGGCAATCCGGTTTGCTTTGGATTGCCGCGCATCGCTCGCAATGACGAAAAGAAATACATCGATTAAATCTTCTCCAGCACAGTCGCAATACCTTGACCGCCGCCGATGCACATAGTGGCTAAGGCGTATTTTGCGTCCTTGGCGTCATGCAGCAGGCTGGCGGCTTTGCCGGTGATGCGTACGCCGGATGTGCCGAGCGGGTGACCTAGCGCGATTGCGCCGCCGTGCAGGTTTACTTTGGCTTGATCTATGCCCAGTTCTTTCAGAACGGAAAGCCCTTGGGCGGCGAAGGCTTCGTTTAGCTCCCAGATATCGATATCGGAAACTTTCAGGCCAGCGCGCTCCAGCGCTTTATGCGAGGCCGGAACAGGGCCAATGCCCATGATTTCCGCAGCGCAGCCCGATACGGCCATGGATTTGATCCGCGCCAATTTCGGTAGGCCGTGCTTATCGGCATATTCTTCGCTTGCCACAATTACAGCCGCAGACCCATCGGTGAGCGGAGAAGAGGTCGCCGCCGTGACCGTGCCGCTTTTATCAAAGGCAGGGCTCATCGTGGCCAGCTTTTCTACGTTTGAATCGGGGCGAATTGTGCCATCGGTATCAACGCCATCAATCGCAACAATCTCTTTAGCAAAAGTGCCGTCTTGAGCGGCCTTAGCGGCTTTATGGTGGGAGCTGACTGCGAACTCTTCTTGCGCGGCGCGCGAGATGTCGTATTGCTTGGCCAGATTTTCTGCCGTTTCACCCATTGAGATATAGGCCTGCGGGTAATGGTCGAACAGCGCCGGATTAGGCATCGGATTAAACCCGCCCATCGGAATGCGGCTCATAGATTCAACGCCAGCGGCGATAAACACATCACCCGCGCCAGCAGCAATCGCGCCCACAGCCATATGGATAGAAGTCATGGAAGAGCCACAAAAGCGGTTCAAAGTCACGCCCGCCACAGAGATAGGCAGGCCAGCGATATTGACAACAAGGCGGGCAATGTTAAAGCCCTGTTCGGCCTCTGGAAAGGCGCAGCCCATCAAAAGGTCTTCGATGTCTTCGGGCTTTACTTTGGTTTCGGCGACAAGCGCCTTGATGACCGCCGCGGCCATATCATCGGGCCTGACATGCGCCAAAGCGCCTTTATTTGCGAAATGCATCGGGGAGCGCTTAAAACCGCATATGACAACTGATTTTTCCATTTTTATTACTCTTTCATCCTTGTCTCTAAAAAACTTGTAATAGTTTATAGTGATATAGCTTTCGGGTCTATGGAGATAAGGGAAAGTTTTCGATTTTTCGCTATCCTTAAAACACTAATTGACATGCCTTGAAAATTCAGGCAGCTAGAACGTACAGATTTTTTAATGAATACAGATTAACCAAGGAGAACCCTAGTGGCCGCAAAACCAAAAACAGATCCGCGCGGATTAAAAAGAATTTGCGCATCATGCGGAAACCGTTTTTATGATTTGAACAAACGCCCTATTACTTGCCCGTCTTGTGACGTGGAATTTACCGGCGAAATCAAAGTGAAAACACGCCGCACACGCGTAGCCGTTGCGAATGATGCCCCTGAAGAAAAGGTAAGCAAAAAGAAAGTCATCAAAGAGGAAGAGGATGATGAAGATGAAATCATCCTTGATAAAGACACGGTCAGCCTAGAAGACCTTGAGGATGATGATGACAAGGACGACGATGATGATGAAGACAGCATCGATCTTGATCTTGACGATGATGTTCTTGGCGACCTTGATGACCTCGAGGATGATGACGATGCCGATGATGATCTTGAAGATCTAGAAGGCGATGTCGACGTCAAATCCAATAAGAAAAATGACGAGTAACATTGCTCACATGCCTCTCAGATAAAGGGACATTAAATTGTATGTAGCGCGCCTGGAATTTCCTGCGCATCTTAGCGAAAGCGAGGTCTTTGACCTCGCTTCTGCATTTGATGACATCACACAAGCTGCCTCAACGCGGCGCATCGACCAGGATGATGATAAACCATGGCTCTCACTGTGGTATTTTGACAATTCCCCAGCCCTACAAGATCTCACATCGCGCCTAGAAATACAGCTTGCCCTTTATGGCCAAAATCTTGACCTTCCAGCGCCGCAGATCGAAAAACTCGAAGATAAAAACTGGCTCGAAGAAGTCTACCGCGCTCACCCGCCATTTTCCGTTGGCCCTTTCTTTATTTACGGTTCGCACTTCGAAGAGGGCGCACCGGACGGGCAAATCGGCCTTATGATTGATGCGGCCACCGCTTTTGGCTCTGGCGATCACGGGACGACAAAGGGCTGTATTCAGGCCATGCTGGATTTAAAAGCCAAGGGCATCTGCCCATGGAACATACTGGATATGGGCACAGGATCGGGCATCTTGGCTATTGCGGCTTGGAAGCTATGGCACACGCCCATAACAGCCATTGATAATGACCCCGAAGCCGTGCGCATTGCCGAAAAATATCAAGCGCTGAACGGGGTGAAATCCGGACAAGGCGGTATGAACTGCGAAACCGGTGATGGCTTTAATGCCCCGCTCTGCGCGCAGAAGAAACCTTACGAGCTAATTCTTGCCAATATTTTGGCAGGCCCTTTAATCGAGATGGCGCCGGAGCTTAAGGCTGTATGCGATAAACCGGGCTATGTCATTTTATCAGGCATGCTCACCACGCAGGCAGATGACGTCCAAGCTGCCTATGAAGCGCAGAGCTTCACACTAAAAAAGCGTATCGACATCGGCAAATGGTCAACACTCTCATTGCAATGCGGGTAGTTTTAAAGAATTGCGATCTAAGCTTTAGATAAAAGCTTTTTACGCAGATACACCAGATACAGTAAAACGAAATAAAAGAGATAAAACTCCTCGACTTCACTCGGGCGTTCCATGATGCCGCCAATCTTATCAATAATCGTAACAATCAGCGCCATCAGCGCCGTTGTAAAGACATGATCGGTCGGGTAAATCAGCGAGAATTTCTGTGGCAAAGACACCTGAAAGCGGCGCAGCAGCGGAATAACTATCCCGCCAACAAGAACGCCGATTTCGAGCATAATGCGGGGCTTTTGATCCAGCCAGCTTGAGGTGTTGTGTAAATTAGTCTCGCCTTGATCATTTAAGTTCTGCCAATATTCCGGTGTACGCCATTCAAAAACATGCTGCCCCCAGCTAAGCTCTTCGCCAGTAACATAAACCGCGGCCACAAAAGCAATAAAAACCCAGCCAATAAGCCATGGGCTTTGGCGAGTTTCGGACATAAATAAGAGGCGCAGAGCCACAAGCGCCGCCGCGCCTATAACAAGGGACTGCACCATCTCGTGCGGGCCGTATTCGGAATGCAGCGCCGCCAATTGCGCTTCGGGGGTTAAAACCTCCAAAAAGCTCTGGGCAATCAAGACCAGCGCTGGAAGCCATATTACAAAGAAATACTGTATGTTTACTGACATAGCTATGTTCTATTCTATTGTTTCCATTAAATTGGAAATAAAAAGAATAACCCTATGCCGTTTATTTCGTCAAAGGCTTTTGTGTTGAGCGACACCGGAACTGTAATGATTTTATTAGGTAGCCGCGCCTTTTATAGGGAAATGCTTTGCCAGAATATCCCGCAAGGATGTGCCATCAACAAGTCTGGTTTTTTGAAGCACATCATTCGCGCCAAGCTTTAACGCCTCCTCGACTGTGATATCGGGCGCCATGCCTGTAATAACAACGATTGGCGTATGACG
>JBBKXC010000212.1:0-4840 GCA_037969275.1 Bdellovibrionales bacterium
GTGCGTCCGATGGAGGCACCTGAATTACCGGGCGATATGCCGCCGCCGCCCGCGCCAGCGCAGCAGCCCTAATATCTCAGATAGGCCAGAGGAGGGGCGTCGCCCCTTCCTTCCAAGGCCCGAATTTATCCATGATAGATTTAAAGCGAGCGCCCGCCAAATGGGCGCTTAGCCATTTTTGCACATGGGGCGTGGGCAGCGCCTCAAACCATTGGCGATCAACATGCGCGCATTGGCGAATAAAGGGAAAAATTGCGCTATCGGGTAAGGTGATCTGATCGGCGCAAAGGTATTGATGTAGCTTGAGGCGCGCATCCAGCGCCGTAATAAATGCTTCGCAATTTTCGCGTGCATTGCTACAATCCTCATCAGGATAGCGCGCCGGATATTTGTAGCGATCAAGCGCAGCTTTAAAACTGGTATCATTTTGCGCAATAAGCGTATCGCCTTGCTTTGTATCATAGTCCAGCCAGCCATCGGGATCATTTTGTGAAAGCGCAAAGCGCATGATGTCCATACTCTCCTCAATCACGCTCCCATCCGCCAATTGCAAAACAGGCACTGTGCCTTTGGGCGAAATCTCAAGCATAGGAGCGGGCTTATCACGTAGTACAATTTCGCGGAGCTCTAGTTTTATGCCCGCATAATAAAGTGCAAGGCGCGCGCGCATGGCATAGGGGCAGCGGCGAAAAGTATAGAGGATTGGAAGGTTATGTTGCGCGCTCATACCTTAAAGCGTATCGCGAATTTTAAAGCCGTCCAGCTCTTCATCAACGCCGTCTTTTACTTCGATGATTGTGACTTTGGCGGAAGAGGGGCCTTTATAGCAGGCGGAGACAAATTTCTGAATGTCATCATCAATGCCGGTAACAGTGGCTTCGACAGTTTTGTCGCGGCGATTACGCACCCAGCCATCAAGGCGAAAAATTTTGGCTTGCTCGGCGGCCCAGGCACGGTATGAAACGCCCTGCACTTTGCCGTGAATGCGTAAATATTTAGTTTCGCGCACCACCCTTTTCCTTCTTATCTAATGATTTGGCGTAGTGGTTTTCGTAGTAGTTTTGGCGCTGGCGCAGCATATCTGCGCGCTCTACACTCAAAGCATTAATACAATATGGGCAGGATACGCCAAGTTCATAGCTGGAAACTTTGGTTTCTGCCTCAGAGAGTGGTTCGCGGCAAGCATGGCAGATTGTCCATTCGCCCTCTTTGAGGCCATGACCAACGGCAACGCGTTTATCAAAAACGAAGCAATCGCCTTTCCACTTACTTTGGTCGGCGGGTATGGCTTCTAGATATTTCAAAATACCGCCTTTAAGGTGGTAAACATTTTCAAAGCCGTGGGCGAGCATATAGGAGCTGGCCTTTTCACAGCGAATGCCGCCCGTGCAAAACATGGCGACTTTCTTATGCTTGGCAGGGTCTAGATTTTTTTCGACCCAATCAGGAAACTCGGTAAAAATTTTCATATCCGGGTCAAGCGCGCCTTCGAAAATTCCGACCTTGGTTTCGTAGTCATTGCGGGTATCAACCAGCAAGACGTCTGGGTCATTAATCAGGTCGTTCCAATCTTCCGGCTCAACGTAATTCCCCACGAGCTTGTTTGGATCGGCTTCGGGCTTGCGTAGGGTGATAAGCTCTTTTTTCGGGCGTACTTTAAACTTATTGAACGGGCGCTCTTCCGCCGTGGAATATTTAAACTCCCCGATTGTATTGCCGGAGGTGAGGATTTGCAGCTTTTCATCAAGAAAGGCGATAACCTTATCGAGGTCGTTCGGAAAAGCGCCAATTGTACCGTTTACACCCTCTGGTGCGAGAAGCAGCGTGCCGCAAATTGAAGGCGCATGCGCCTCCGTATAGTCATAGATTTCCTTGCGAAGGGTTTCTATGTCCTCAATGGGCGTAAATTTATAGAGCGCTGCGACTTTGTACATGGCGGTTTTTATAATCCTAAACGCGTTATTTTGCAACTTTATTGAGGTCGAGACTAGCGCTCTGGAGCGGTTAGCGTGTTTTCCTGCGGGGCATCTTGTGCATTCGCAGGCTGAGCGGCGTGATTTGAGGCTTCCAAACGCTGTGCCAGACCTTTTAGATAGTCGGCATTTTTCAACATGAGCGCCATTGCCGGCTGGAATTCCGAAGAAGCTGCGCTGTAGTCTTGAACGCAAAGAGTGAAAGTAAATGGTTTTTCACATTCCGCCAGAAGGATTTCAAATGCTCTCGGCAATAATGGGTCATCGCCCGCATCTGTTGTAAGTCTCCAGCCATCGCTTTTAAGGGCGCTCTTAAGTTTGGCATTTGCGTCAGGTTCCGTATTATCCGGCGTCGCATTTTGGCGCTGCGTAATGCTGCGCTTGGCTTGGGTAATATCAAGAAAAGCTTGTCTAAGCTCGTCAATTACCGGCGTGGTTGGTCGTGTCGAGCCTGTGAAAAAATGAGTGAGCAATGCTTTCATGTGTTTGTTCCTAATGGGTTATTTGTAGGCACTATAGCGCTGGCTCAGTGTTTCTGCAACTTTTCGATGGCTTTGGCGAGAAGCGTGTAATCCCCTGTATTTGCGTCCCCTTTGCGCCAGCCAAGACCGATTTGCCGCATGGGCTTGGGGTCTTTGAAGGGGGTGATCTGGATATTGGCCGGTAAGGCTGCTTTGATCGCGGCCATTTCCGGCAATAAGGTTAATCCGTAATTATGGGAGATCATCTGGATGAGCGTGGGGAGGGATGTGGCACTGAATGTGCGCTGACCTTTTGAGCTGCTCAGCTTACAGGCTTGCAAAGCGTGATCGCGCAGGCAATGCCCATCTTCGAGCAGCAGGACATTTTTATCATCCAAAAAGGAAAGGCTCACCTCTTTCTCGGCGCATTGGCCCCTGAGCGCGGCAACGACAAAGGGCTCCTCAAAGAGTATGGCGGTTTCCAGTCCGTCCTGCTCATAAGGAAAGGCCATAAGCACAAGGTCAATCTGGCGGCGCATAAGTTGTTCAAGCAGGCGGCCTGTCAGATCTTCGAAAAGCTGGATTTGCAAATTCGGGAATTCCTTTTGCAGGCCGGGCAAGATTGCGGGCAGCATATAAGGTGCAATGGTCGGAATAACCCCTAGGCGCAGCGTGCCATTTAATGGCTCTTTGTTACTTTTTGCCATGACGACAAGTTCATCGGCTGATTGCGCTACTTTAAGGGCTTGCCTGTGAATGTCCTCTCCAATCGGGGTGAGGGAGATTTCACGATTAGTGCGATCAACTAGAATTTGTCCTAATATGGTCTCTAGCTCTTTGATGCCGGCGCTCAAAGTGGATTGCGTCACATGACAAAATTCTGCGGCGCGGCTAAACGAGCCTTCGCTTTTTAGGGCTATAAGGTAATCAAGTTGTTTGAGGGTTGGGCGCATTGTTTATCGAAATTATCATTGTTTATTGTCAATTGTAATCGTTTTTATCAATACTATAAAGTGAAAAGAATTGTTGGATTCAATGGGGCTGCCTATGCGATAAGAGACATATTGATTTAAAACCTAACCCGAATGGAGCGAAAATTATGCTAACAATTGGCGATAAACTTCCAGAATTTAATATCACAGGCGTGAAGCCAAAATTCATGAAACATGAAGAAAACGGCGAATCCGCATTTGAAGCTATCAATCAAGACAGCTTTGAAGGTAAGTGGAAAGTTATTTACTTCTACCCGAAAGACTTCACTTTTGTATGCCCGACAGAAATCGTCGAATTCGCGAAATTGAACGGTGAGTTCAATGACCGTGATTGTGTTGTTCTTGGTGGCTCAACAGATAACGAGTTCTCCAAGCTTGCTTGGCGCCGCGAACACACTGACCTTGCGAAGCTTGATCAGTGGTCATTTGCAGACACGAACGGCTCATTGGTTGATGGTCTTGGCGTGCGTGAAAAAGACGCTGGCGTTGCTTACCGCGCGACTTTCATCGTTGATCCGTTCAATGTCATCCAGCACGTTTCTGTGAATTCTTTGAATGTTGGCCGTAACCCTAAGGAAACGCTCCGTATTCTTGATGCGCTGCAATCCGATGAGCTTTGCCCATGTAACCGTCAGCCGGGCGGAGATACAATTGACGCCTCAGACGCCGCAAACGACATTAAGGTTGCTGCTTAATTAATAATGTTAAAAGGGGCGGCGATGAGCACTCGACTTGCTGCGCCGCCTTTTTTGTCACCAAAATTTATATTAGGAGAAAGTATATGACGATAGAATCCCTTAAAAACCAGATGCCTGATTTCGCCAAGGACATTAAATTAAACCTATCCTCACTGGCCAATGAAGAGACCTTAAGCGTCCAGCAGCTTTGGGGGACATTCTTTGCTTCTGCTCTTGCTAGTGGCAATGCCGAAGTTATCCGCCAGATCGAAGAGGAAGCCGCGGATAATTTATCCGCCGAGGCGTATAACGCAGCCAAATCAGCCGCGGCCATTATGGCGATGAACAATATCTATTATCGTTTTGCGCATATCGCCAGCAATAAGGAATATGGCACAATGCCGGCCAAGCTGCGGATGAACGTGATCGGCAATCCGGGTGTAGATAAAGTTGATTTCGAGCTATGGTCACTGGCAGTGTCTGCAATTAACGGCTGTGGTATGTGCATTGATGCGCATGAGGCCGAGCTAAAAAAGCATGGCATTACAGCGTCTCAAATTCAAACTGCTGTGCGCATAGCCTCTGTAGTTCATGCGGCAGCGGCGGTTCTGAACGGAGAAGTGGCGCTTTCCAGTCAAAAGTTAGCAGCTGCAGCATAATATTATTGAAATAATCTTGCTATATTTTAGTGAAAAATTGACTTATATTATGATCTTAAGGTAATCTCTATGAAATTA
>JBBKXC010000213.1:0-3328 GCA_037969275.1 Bdellovibrionales bacterium
GCATGGATTGTAAAGTAATCCACGCCCTGTTCGGCTTGCTCGATCAAGGTATCGGCGAAAATATCGAAGGTGAGGTCTTCGGCCACGCCGCCGACTTTTTCCAAGGCTTGATAGATCGGCACGGTGCCAAGCGGCACAGGCGAGTTGCGCAAAATCCATTCGCGCGTGTCGTGGATGTCTTTGCCCGTACTAAGATCCATAATCGTATCGGCGCCCCATCTTGTTGCCCACACCATCTTGTCGACCTCTTCACCGATGGAAGATGTCACGGCGGAGTTACCGATATTGGCGTTGATCTTTACCAAAAAGTTACGGCCGATAATCATGGGCTCGGATTCAGGGTGGTTGATGTTGGCGGGGATGATCGCTCTGCCTTCGGCCACTTCTTTGCGCACAAATTCAGCCGTGATGAAATCGGGGAGGTTCGCGCCGAAGCCCTCGCCGCCATGGGCTTTGTTGTAAACTTCTGTGCGGGCTTGGTTCTCGCGCACGGCAATGTATTCCATTTCGGGCGTGATGATACCTTTGCGGGCGTAGTGCATTTGGCTGACATTCTGGCCAGCTTTGGCGCGCAAGGGTTTATCGGGAGAGGCCGGGAATTTCTCGTGTTTGATTTTGCGGCGCTCTAACGCTGCTTCGTCTTTGTAGCCGTTATCCATGGGCTTAATCTGGCGCCCCTCAACTTCTTCGACATCGCCGCGGCCTGTAATCCATGAACTGCGGATTTTCGGAAGGCCGCGCATGATGTCGAGCTCTATGTTGTCGTCTGTATAAGGGCCGGACGTATCGTACACCGTCATGATCTCGTCATTGCTTTGAACAATCTCGCGCATCGGCACTTTGTATTCGCCGATATAGGCTTTGCGCGAACCGGAAATGCTGCCGCGTGTGACATGCGTGGTGGATGGGCAGATGTTTTTATCTGATTTTGATGACATGGGATTATCCTTTCGGGGATGTTATTTTGTGTAGCTTGGCGCGTGTAGCTCGGCAGTTTCAACGCTGATGGAAATATGTTCGTCCAGCGCTAATTTGCGCGCCGTATCGAAGAGCGCTTGCGCCATTGTCTTGCGCAGCTCGTCGGAGCGACCGGGGAGAAGTTTCAGGCAAATATGAATGAATTTATCATGGCATTTGCCCGTGCCAACCACAGTCGATTGCACCGGAATAGCGCGGGTTTTAATCGCTTCTTCCTTGATGCTTTCCTGCGCAACCAGAGCGCGGTGCAGCTCTATCGTCAGCTTGGGGATGTCGAGAGTAAGGTGGTCAGTGTATTCAACTATGATATGGGGCATTTATGCTTCCTTTCCCTACGCAGGTCTTAACCTACAGGTTCTAGGCGTATTTCTCAGTCTCTTATCATATAAGGGACACCGCCAAGGTTATACTTTACATTTAATGGCTGCACCCTTACATATTTGGTGAAAATGTCAAGCTGGAGCTTCTTATGAACATCAAAAAACGTATTATCCGCACCCTTATTCTTGCCGCGATCGGCCTTGTTATTGGCGGCGGGATTTCTTATATGCAGATCCAAAAAGAGCAATCATTGCTCCAGCGTGGGCCAAAAACCAGCGTGGCCATGCCGGGTATAGCGCTTGGCGGGCCGTTCACCTTGGTCAATCAGAGCGGTGAAAACGTCACAGAAAAGAATTTCGAAGGCGATTATAAGCTCATTTATTTTGGCTTCACCTATTGCCCCGCCATCTGCCCGACCGAACTGCAGAAAATTTCGCAGGTGATGAAGTCTGTCAGCGAAGAAGATGCGGCGCGGATTCAGCCGCTTTTTATCACGCTCGATCCAGAGCGCGATACGGTTGATGTCATGCGTGAGTATGTAGCGCTCTTCCATCCTAAATTGGTCGGCCTGACAGGTACGGTTGCGCAGATCGAAGATGTGAAGGCATCTTATAAAGTCTTTTCCTCTAAGGTTGAGACGGAAGAGGGGAATGATTATTCGGTCGATCATTCCAGCTTTATCTATTTTATGAGCCCTGAAGGCACCGTTCTTGGTATTTACCGCATGGAAGATGATGCCGATTTTATCACCAATGAAGTGCGCGATCTTTTAAAGGCATCTTCTTAAAATCTGTAAAGAAACGCTTTAATCCTGTTGCATTTATATCACGTTATTACGTGGTTTTTGCACTGCACAACATAAGGCTACTGTATCTTACGCCAAATTGCAGTTAATTTTAAAGCTGGGATTACATCAAACAGGAGCGTCCATTATGATTACATTCAAAAGAGTCCTCGTCACAACTACCGCCGCAGTTTTGGCTTTCGGTGCAATAAGCACAGCTAACGCAGCCGGTTTTTACATTCAAGAGCAATCCGTATCCGGCCTCGGTGCATCTTTCGCCGGTTCCGCCGCGCAGCCGCGTGATGCCAGTGTGATTTTCTACAATCCCGCCGGAATGACGTATTTGAAGGGCGGCAATTTCACGGCCGGTGTTTCGGTTTTGGTTCCTAAGGCCGATTTGAGCGATACAGGCACAACGCTTCCTGCTGGCTCTGCTGCCAGCACAGGTGATGGCGGCAATCCGTATGATCCAACACCAGTGCCGAGCATTTATATCTCCAAACAAATCAATGACCAATTCTGGATTGGTTTTGGTGTTTCAGCGCCCTTTGGTTTGGCCAGCGATTATGATGATGGTTATTTTGCACGTTATGATTCAACCGAAACAGAATTAACGACTATCGATTTTACGCCGAGCATGGCCTATAAAGTTAATAACTGGCTCTCAGTCGGCGGTAGCGTAATTTTTCAAACAGTAGATGCCGAATTAAAAAACAATGTTTTTGGCACAACAGAGGGTACGCAAACTCTGGATGGGGATGATATCTCCGTTGGTTTTAATGTAGGCGTTATTGCCGAGCCAATGCCGGGCACAAGATTGGGACTGGATTATCGCTCCGAGATCTCACACCAGCTTGAGGGACGTTTAAAAAGCGAAAATGCCGGCGCGGCTGCTTTGAATTTTGATATTACTGGCCGTGCAGATTTGAACTTGCCTGATATTGCTACTTTCAGCGTAGCGCATGATGTGAACGATCGTTTGACATTGCTGGGTTCTGCCACATATTTCAGCTGGTCTGATTTTAACCGTATTGAAGTTACCAATATCGTTGGCGGTTTTGTAACTTCTACGGAACAGAACTATCAAAACACAATGGCGTTTTCTGCAGGTTTTGATTACAAAATGAACGATGCGTGGACAGTACGCGCCGGTTATCAATATGATGAAACGCCCACAACCGATGAATACAGAACCACAAGAACGCCTGATGGTGATCGCCACTGGTTCAGCGCGGGTACAACGTA
>JBBKXC010000214.1:0-7346 GCA_037969275.1 Bdellovibrionales bacterium
GCCTTGGAAGGAAGGGGCGACGCCCCTCCTCTGGCCTATCTGAGATATTAGGGCTGCTGCGCTGGCGCGGGCGGCGGCGGCATATCGCCCGGTAATTCAGGTGCCTCCATCGGACGCACACCCTTAACGCGCTCTCCGTCACTTTGCTCTTTCAAGAAATGCAGCGGCGGACCGTATTTTTCACGCTTAATTTTGTAGTGACCACCATGAAATCCTTTGGAAAATTTTATGGCCAAAACAACGCGGTCTTCCTGTGATAATTGCATTGCAAGTTCTTTGGTCACAGCTATGCGCTTTTCCCCCATGCCGCGCATAATGCCCCCAAGATTCTTTGCCGCATCATCAAAAGCCACTTCATCAAATTCCTCGGCAGAGATTATGGCGCGTATCTCTTTCTTAGCGTCGCGGGCAGATTCCATATCATCACGCCCCTCACGGAAAGCTTGCTGCATAGTGCGCGCCACTATATTGCGCCCCTCGGGGCTCATCGCTTCTTGCATCGTCTCCATATAAGGGTCTTTGCAATGTTGATAAGCAATGCCGCCCGCTACTCCCAAGAGTAAAATATTAAAAAGCACAGAAATCGTAAAAATCATTTTCATTCTACGGCTCATAACCAATCTCCTTCACTGACATCTTCTGCTGTATAGATCAGAGAGGAAAGACTGCTTCCCGCATCGAGGCTACCGGCAATTTCGCTATATAATCCTAAAAATAAACCCACGGCGAAAATGGCCGCCATAACATAGGCCGGATGCGGTAATAAAAAGGCATCCCAGAATGCGCGCATCCATAAATCAATGCCGCTGCGTCCTTGCGCCTTATGCAGCTTTGAGGCTTCGATAATGCGCTCGGATAAATTGCTCGATGGCTCCGGCAAAAATCTATCATGCATGACCTCTTCAAAGAGATGTGTGTTTTTGCTGTGTGAATCATCCATATTGCTTGTCCCTTTCTATCAAGCCGCGCTCGGCTAAAATCTGCTTCAGTCCGGCCTTGGCCCGCATCAAAAGAGATTCCAGAGCCTTAAGCCCGACGCCGAGTGTATCGGCTGCTTCTTTGTTACTTAAACCCTCGTAAAAGCATAAATTGAGTGCCAATTTTTGGCGTTCCGGTAGCGCTTGTATCGCGCTTTCCAGAATTTGCTGCTCTTCGGTTGCGACCAGAACATCATCTTGCGCATCCGCATTATCCGGCATCGTATCGAACATGTCGCCGCCTGAGACCAGTCTTTTGTTTTTTCTAATTCTATCTGTCGCCGTATTGACGACCACGCGGTAAAACCACGTCGTAAATTTTGCACCTCTCGTGGCATCCCAAACGCTCGGGTTTTTCCAGAGCTTGAGGAAAGCATCCTGCACAGCATCTTCCGCTTCATCCCTATTGGCCGATACACGAAAGGCGCAGGCATAAAACATCGTGCTATGACGGCGCACCAGCGCGGCAAAGGCCTGATGGTCACCGCGCTTAATGCGAGCCATCAGGTCTTCATCGTTCATATTATCCGGATCAACCAAGAATATTACTCGGCTGTGGTCTCGGCAGGTGTGTCAGCTGATTTCTCAACATCGTGATCGCCAGCTTTTTTGTGTTCAGCGCGGCGCTCACTCATTTTCTCTTTCCACTTGGCTTTCATGGCTTCGGCTTCATCTTTCGATACAACGCCGCTATTATCCGCATCCATTTCCGTGAATTTTGTTTCATGGAATGACATGAACTCTTCGCGTGTGATCTCGCCGTCATTGTTGAGATCCAGTTTTTCAAACATCATGCCGCCTTTAGGATGATGACCTTCATGGCCGCCCTTTTCCATTGCGTATGATGCTGGCGCGCCGAACATAACGGCTACGGCTGTAAGTGCTAATAATTTTTTCATTGTGATACCTTTCAAGTTGGTTAGTTAAAAATTGTACGAAGGACAAACCAAAACCCTTCGCCAATGGAACATATAAAAATACAAAATGCTCCGCCCTTATCAAATTTATTTATATGATGTAGACTATATCTGACAAATCTCAAATAATTTCAAAGGCATAAGAAGAATATGACAGACACGCAACCAAGTCCACGTGAAAAAAGTCTTTCCGATTCTACGCAAGACATTATGGATCAGAAGCTTTGGATAAAAATCCTGATCGGTATGGCGCTTGGAATATTGGGAGGCTATCTCGTCTCGCCTGATGGTCTTTCATTGCTACCGCCAGAACAGGGAGCACATCTTGGTGAATGGCTGGCGCTGCCTGGCATTCTCTTTCTCGGCCTCATTAAAATGGTCATTATCCCTTTAATTGTATGCTCTATCGTCCTTGGTATCGCGGAAAGCGGTGATTTGGAGTTTCTCAAGAAAATCGGCTCACGGCTTGTGCCTTATTTTATTGTAACAACCTCCATAGCCATCACCATTGGTCTTGTCCTTGTGAACCTTATCGAGCCTGGTAAATTCATTCAGAGCGACCTTATAGATTCAGCCATGCAGGCGGGTAAAGCGGCGCTTCCGAGCGAGCGCTTTGATGATCTTTCTATACCCCAGCGCATCGCCAACATCATTCCCGATAACCTCGCCAAAGCCCAACTAGAGGGCGATATGCTCAAGATTGTTATCGCTGCTATATTGCTCGGGATTGCGCTTATTACTATTCCGAAAAGCTCTGCTAAACCGCTGAAGGATTTGTGCCTTTCCGGTCAAGTCGTCTCGATGAAAATCATAAGCTGGGCCATGGTTATCGCGCCTTATGCGGTTTTTGGACTTCTTGCCGATATCACTATAAAAACCGGACTTCAGGCGCTGCTGAGCGTGGGCGTTTATGCGGGTACGGTTCTGGCCGGACTGGCCTGTATGATGATTGTTTACCTCATCATATTAAAGCTGTTGACGCGCATATCCATTTTCGAATTCTTAAAAAGCATCCGCGAAGTGCAGCTTTTGGCTTTTTCGACCTCCTCATCAGCGGCAACCATGCCCTTTTCCATACAAGCAGCCGAAGACAAATTAAAGCTCAGACCCGAAATCGCCCGCTTTGTTGTTCCCCTTGGCGCGACAATCAATATGGACGGCACTGCGCTCTACCAAGCCATCGCCGCGGTCTTTCTCTGTCAGGTTTTCGGCATTGATTTAACGATGGGAGAAACAGTTCTCTTGCTGCTGACCACCGTTGGAGCATCTATTGGCACACCTGCAACGCCAGGCGTTGGGCTGGTGGTTTTAGCTACAATCCTAAGCGGCCTCGGCGTTCCGCCAGAAGGTATTGCGCTTATTATCGGCGTCGACCGCATATTGGATATGTGCCGCACGACCATAAATGTTACGGGCGATATAACCGCCTCGGCAGTTATGAATGTCTGGGTAAAGTAATAGCTTTTGACTATATATATTAAGAAGAGGGCGCAAGATCGAAGTAAATGCGGTGCCCCGTCTGGCCATTCGGCTTCAATGCAGAAGAGCCAAGCACCTTCACAGGCTTTTTAAGTTCAAGCGCAAGCATAGTGCCGCCATTTGGCCCCGCTTGCGTTGTGTAGCCCTTCACAAGAGGATTATTCAGCACTTTTTGCTGCGCGGCGCTCCAACCTGCATCGCTCAGCTCGATCAGCAGTAATTTCTCATTATTATCGACATCCACCTTATATTTGCTGGCGCCTGTCATATCCAGAACCAATCGTGTTTTCCCGGGGTGATCGCCGAGGCGAACGCTGTTCACAACCGCTTGACCGCCGGGTGCTGGTGCCGCTTTGGCTGGTTCGGATTGAACGGCGGGTACAGGCGGCGCAATTGCTCCCGCTGGCTCTTCTTGCGTATGTATCGCCATCGGCGCGCGCGCTGTACGTTGCAAAACATCTGCCATTGGCTTGGAGGATGCTTGTTGCGGCATTACGGGTTTGCGCTCCGGACGCGCCTGAATTTCCTCGATTGTCCGATCCAGATCGCGGTCTGCGACAATTAAATTGGAGAGCGGCGGCAATAATTTATCAAAGTCCTGACGCAGATCTTCAACTTCACGCTCCATACGGATCAATCTAAAATGCACATCTTCATTGCCTTGCGTACCTTCGACATTCGCCATTTGCTCGGGCGGAATAAAATGGCGCGGCGCCAGATTACTCGGATTAACTTGTTTACGGGCGCTGCTATGCATAGCCATAGGGCTTTGCGGCGCATCTTCATCTACCATGCTCCAGCTGCCCTGCGCTGCCAGAATATCCTCTGTCGTTTCGGCGCGCGTACCATCATTTTGTCCACCTTGCTCACCATTTAAAGGAGAACACGCGCCAAGGGCGATAAGCGAACAGGTCGTCAGGATAAGAAACGGTTTATAGGACATGATAATCGGAGCCTTGAAGTGTGAATTGCGTGATTCTAATTTTTGAGAATATACCGCCGCGGGTCAAGGTTTTGTCCCTGTTATTGTCCCTTTGTCCACATACACGCCAGCATTTTCCATAGCGTCAAAATTAGCGTTACTGCGTGAATCACGCTATAATTAATAAAAAATTAAGTCATTCACGTCATAATGAACTTAAAATAAAAATGAGAAAAAAAAGCAAAGGGTGTCATATGAAGAAAACTAGAGAAGTATTGCGACCACACTACATCAGACGTAACCTGCTAGGCGCTCTTGAGACTGCGTTATTTATGCGCAGCGGGCCAGAGAAATTTTCGCAGAGCCTTAAAGGCATGAAGCTCTCCTTCTTATTGCCGCTCCTTATACTTCCGTTTTCAATTATTCCAATGATCGCCGCCCATCCTGATACAGGCCTCAGCATGACCGCCATGAATGTCTTGGCCGTTATCTACGGTTTACGTACTGTGATCTATCTGGCTGGCTTCACCGCTATCATGTATTTCCTTGCCAAGAATATGGGCCGTATGGACGGGTTTTACCGCTTCGTAACCGCCAATAACTTTCTGGTATTACCGGTTGCCGTATTGATGCTTCCCCTTTCGCTCGGCTTTATGAGCGGCATGTATAGCTGGGAGCAAGTTTACCCGATGATGGTCTGCTTTACGCTATATTCCTATGCCTACACAGCCTATATGTCGATGCATGTTCTAAAAATCCCATTAGAGTTAGCGGTCTTTGTATCCATCTGCTCTATGGCCATTAACCAGAGCGCGCTTGATCTCATGAAATGGCTCGGAGCCGAAGGCATACAGCTTTTCGCCTAAGGCATTTTAACTATTTAAAATTATTGTTGTTTTCAATATTCGAATTCCTCTGCTTTAATAGTCAGAGGAATTCGTGCTTTATGAGTTGATTAATAGATGAAAGATTTAAAGAAATATCAGGACAACGGCCATTCGTTATATCAATTGTAGGAGCGTTCGCACTGGCGACAATAGAGCTATATAGCTGTATCTTCTTTTTCAATGCCTAGATCAACAGGCTTTGCGCCAAAACGGCGTAAGTAATCGATAAACCACTCGGGCTTATACGAAAGCGCCATATGCGAGAATAAGAGAATAACCCAGCCCAGCGTCAGAACAGGCTGCGGCACGCCGAAATAAATCCCGAAATAACCGATAGCGCCCAGAATAAATCCCCATATCAAAATCATGACGGTGGATTTACCAACCGGAATGCCCGCATGGATAAAATGATGGTGGAAATGGCCGCGGTCTGGCTCGAAGGGGTGCTTCCCCTCTTTGACGCGGCGGTAAAACTGGCCGCAGGCATCAATAACGGGCAGAGCTATAATCCATGCAATCATAATCGGAACGACAATCGGATCAGGGTCGTGCGCAAGGCCAATGCAATACCATGCCAGCACGAGGCCGAGGCCGAGGCTCCCCGCATCACCAAGAAAGATAGAAGCCTTGGTGCGGAACGGGTGGCGCATATTATAAAACAGGAAACCAACGATACAGGCCATCAGAATTGCCATGTGGAAGAAAGGCGGCCAAGCGCCCACAATAGCGCAGGCCAGCATCAGCCACCCAAGCACGATCGCGCTTTTACCGGCGGCCAGCCCGTCAAGACCGTCCATAAGGTTAATCGCATTAACGAACAACGTTACCGCGATAATTGAAAATGGAATGGACATGAAATCCAGCCCCATATCGCCAAAACCAAAAAGATTTCCAAGGTTATAAAGCCGTGCATCCCCAAGAAGCACAATGATTGAGGCGGCAACAATCTGCACACCAAAGCGCACCCATGCGCCCAAATGCAATTTATCATCCAGAGCGCCGGTAATCATGATTAGGCTAAGGGCAAGATAGAGCGGCCAATAAGCATTAAAGTCGAGCCCACCTAAATATCCAACAACCATAAAGACCGGAAAAATCACAAGGCCCCCAACGAGCGGCACTTCATCCTCATGCGTCTTGCGGCCACCCGGCGCGTCCGGCTTATCCGTTAAGCCGCACTGAATAGCAAGCTTTCTGGCCAGCGGGATCAGAAAAAGCACAGCGAAAAACGCTCCCAGCGTTATGAGCGGCGGCACAATGGTATCGATATCGAATATTTGATTCATGGGCATTAGATTACCTTATAGCGTACCGTTAAGAAACACATGAAATCGCTAATGGTTCACAAAAATCTAGCTGGGGAGAGCGCTTTGATTGTGGATGGGCTCAAGGATGGTTTGCTGCCCAGCATAAGTTCGCTTATATGCTGCGCCGACATTAATGATGAAATAATCCCGTGCGAGCCATGCGCGGCAGACACATAAATATTTTCACTAATTTCTCCCACAATCGGGAAATAGTCTTTGGACGAACAGCGTAGCGCAGCGCGGCTTCCGGCGATCTCCATATCCGCACTAAAACCCGGGAAGGCATTTTCCAAGGCGGCCAGATTATCAAGATCATCCTGCGCTATGACATCTGTATCCTCCAGCCAGCGCTGGAAAGTCGAGCCGATCATATGCGCACCGCCCCGTGCAGGGGCGCAAAAACCGTCATAATTCAAAATACATTTCAAATCGCCTGATTTTTGTGTGGCAAGGGCTTGAGTAATCTGGCCACGCACGGTTTGCAGTGGGAAATTGGCGCTTTGCGGGAATTTTCTTAAGCCATGCGCGCAAGCCAGAATAATGCCATCAGCCTTAATATCGTCCAGTGATTCAACGCTATGGTTAAAATGCACCTCAACATCTTTAGTGTAATACCGGCACAATTGCGCGGGGCTAATATGGCCGCTTTGGGAAAGATAAAGCGCGGCATTCTTAATCTCGATACCGGCAATTTCCGAAGCCCTATCCTTATCAACCAGCGCCATAGCGCTCTCCGCCCAGCCCCAATTTTCAATCGTCTGGGTAAAGCGCTTCTCCTTTTTTTCATCGTTAATAACGTATAGCGCGCCGCATTTATTCCACGCGGTTTCTCCTGCTGGGAATGTATCAAACAAGCC
>JBBKXC010000215.1:0-6566 GCA_037969275.1 Bdellovibrionales bacterium
ATGATGGACAGAGATTTCTTCGAATCCGGCGCAGCATCTATCATCGCCGAGCAGCAGCGCATGCTGAATGATGGCGAGATTAAACCAGAGGAAATGTTTGATCCGGCTGAAATTAAGACCATTAAGCCAATTTTGGAAATCGACGGTACCAACTACAAAAAACCTGGCTACGGTCCAATGGAGAGCCAGGTCGAGGATAACGAAGTCGCGATCAAGGAAACACTTCACGCCAATAAATTAATCCTGGACGCCATGATCAGCACGAGCGATGCCGGACTTAAACGTAAATTGCGCGTTGCCGTACGCACCAATTCACATTTTTCATTGGGCGGCGCCAACCTTGAAAATGCTGGCCGTATCTTCAACAAAACCGGCGTTAACGCCAATTTGGTTGAGCCGACGGAAAGCCGCAATATCCAGGCCTATATGGATTTCATCTATAGCGAGATCTATAAAATTGACGTGCAGGATTTTGAAGATGATCTTTACTGGTACAATGAAGAATGCAAAGACAGCACCGAGAAAACGGCGTTTATTAAACGTTTCCTTGAAAAAGATTACGCGCACTCTCCTGAAAAAATGCGCGGCCTTCTTTTCACTATTCTTTCTGCCAACAAACAATCCAATACACGCTATGCGCGCCAATTGGAATTCGAGCGTTTGCTTGAAGAGACATATGACGAGAAAATCTCACTTGGCTCGATCTTTACAGGCCGTGACAGCCAGACATTAAAAGACATGGTTAAGCACGATAAGGGCCGCGTCCTCTTTGTAATGACTGGTACGCAAGGCACCGAAAACGAGAGCGAAGCATGGCTTAACAAGCTTGTTGATGGCCGCAGCGTCTTTGATGCCAATCCGAAAAACCGCGCAACAGCCATTCCACTGTCTAAGAATGATTATGTTGTGCGCATTTCCCAAGGCGTTATTCCGGGCAATGAGAGCGACCGTTACGACATGGTGCGTAAAGCGGTCAACACACTTAAAGTCCCTCTCCTAGAAGCTGTGGGCGAAGGTTTCCGCCACTTTAATTTCAAATCAAAAGCCGATGAGACCAAGACCAAAGCGCTATACGAAGACCTTGGCGGCTTTGTGACGCATGACAATGAAGGCGTTATGGTCGTTCATAAAGTGCCTATTTATGCGTCCGGCCACGGCTACAAAAAAGATGTGCAGGATTTGATCGCGCTTGTTGATCCGAGCATGGTTAGCATTAACCATACGGAAGACGTTGAAACTATTACTGAATTTGTAAGGGAAATGCGCGAGCTTGGCATCCAGACGCCGGGCGAAATGATCGAAAATTTCACCACACATACATATGCGTACACGCCGGAAACTGGCGAAGTCCAAAACCAGATACTCGGGCGCATCATGCCTTCTATGTTGCTCGTAACGGAAAAGCGCGAATACCTCAAACAATATGGCGGTTACACCACAGCCGAGCGCGTCGTCAGCTATGACGGTGAAGGTGGCGTGATTAGCGACGCTCTACTCGCTGGCGAGAATATGAACCCTGATAGCGGCCTTACTCTTCTTACTCATTTTCCGAGCTTGAGCGGCGATAAAGAAGATAAAGACAGCGCCAAGCGTTCTTATTATCAGCGCCGCAGTAAAACCGACATCACCGGCCCCGAAGAAGACAAGCGCTACGCTGGCCCGATGAGCACCAAAAAAGATAAGGTTTTGCCTGGCTTGGAGCAAAGCTTTGACGCCCTCCTAGATGAATTGGGGATTACACCATGAATATGATGACCCCCAAAATTGCCAATTTAGAAGATATTAAGCACCTCATTGAGCGCGGAAGCTTGATTAAGGTTGTTTACGACACCGAGATTTATAACCTTAACAAACAATTTCCCGGCATTTACGACATTGGCCACCACATTAAAGATTTAGCTGGTAACGAAATTGGCGCTCCTGTGCATTATCTTAAGCAGCCGAAAGATGCGCTGCACTCGCTTGTGTCCAATCTAATCACACGTACATTCCCAGAAGATCACCCCGAAGCGGTTGATTTTAAAACATTTGTTGGAAAAATGCTCCAAACACTCGATCACCCGTATGAATATACGTGGGAGCGTTACCGCGACGAGCAGACAATCAAATTCAAGAATAAGGGCAATCAGAAGGTTAATACCGCCACTGTCCGCCTCTTCCCCGTTAAGAATAAAGACGGAGAGATTGAGCATGTCCGCCTCCATGAGGGCGGAAAGCGCATTTCCTATGAAGTGCCGGAATATAGTCAAAACTATAATTATGTTTCCATTGACGCCGATGGCAGCGAGACTAAATGGCGCCGCACAAATGCCAGCGCCGAGATGCGCGGCTACGCCAACACATCCGCCGATGATCCATGGATTTGGCCAACACTTTATATGGGCCTGTCACCTGAAGTTTTCAAAACGCATACGAAAGCCGAAAACAAGGTGCGCGTTGATGTACTCAAAGCCATGCAGGCCATCTATAAATGGGGGCCACGCGGCGAAGACGGCATTAAAGCCGGAAGGCGTACGCACCCGGTCAGTGGCAAGGAAGTTGTTTCTTTCAAACAAGCCGATATTCTGGCGGCAAACACCCATAATGAAGGCCAATTCCACACCCGCGGCGCCAGCATGCCTAACCGCTCCAATTACGAGCCCGATCAAGCGCACGGCACCAAAGCCGATACACAAGGCACAAGCGCAGGCGAAGACTTATTGATTAGAGCCGACCGCGAAATGTACAAACATTTCGAAATGCTCGGTGATCCTAAATATGCCAAAGAATTTGCTATGAAAGGCACCGCGGCAGAGCCAAGACATTTTAGCAGCCAGCCTCTGCGCGCCTTTATACGCTATGACCTTGAAAATGAGATTACATCACATCTGGGCATGGGCATTGAAACAGATGAACGCTATGGTAACCGCGGTAATTTGGTAATGGTCAAGCTCAATACTGATTGGGATAGCCTAACATATCAGGGCAAAAAAATTCTGGATATTAAACACAAAGAGACGCTTAAAAAGGCAATCTCCTCTTTGCTCTTTAATAAATTCGGCAAGGTTGATTCTCTTGTTGAGGCAACGCATCTCAAGAAAACGCCGATGCTTTGGGAAGGCGATAAAGCCCTGAAGCGCGGCGCGCACTCTCAAGAAGAATATGATCTTGCGCTGCGTAATCGCTCCAAAATGCGCAAAAATCGCAACTTCATGGAAGCCCTCATGGAGGTCTATGAAGACAGAATGCCGGCGATCTCGCCCGTAATGGACACGCCAAACCCGTTGGATGAACAGCTTATGTTCAATTTTGTTGGCGGATTGGATTATTTTGAGACCCCCACCAGCTCAGGTAAAATCAGAAAAATCCGCCGCCCTGAAGATTTTGATGAGGTAATGAAAAAGCGCGTGCAAGACCCGCAAGAGCGCGCGTACTACCACGCCGATCTAGAGTGGGAAATGGCGCTGAAAAACGATCATTTACTCCACGATCTCATTCGTCCGCATGCCATTGAATTTTGCAGTCCCGCCGAGAGCGAAAAAGAGCTCGCACGTTTCAATGATATTCTTAGCAAAACGGGGAGCAAGATTAGAAAATATAATTCTCGCCCCAATACCGGGCATATTGCGCGCCCGTCTTATATTATTCCCGAGCTGGTCACGCTGCGTCCTTCGCGCCAAAGAGATGACGATGCGCTACAATCTGTTTTCAATGATGCCAGCCAGACACGAACGAAAAGCGCCCCAACAAACCAGCAAGAAGCGCAGCAATACATTACTCAACTTCGTTTTCAAGCACTTTGGTCCGAATATAATAATGACCAATCTTTCCGCTTCAATGATTACAACCGCTTTGTAGAAATTGTCGACCGGGATGGCCACGCTATGCCGTGGGAGGCATATGATTCCCTTGCGCCTGATGAATGTCACGCTCATTGGAAAAACGGAGACTTTGATATCCGCCTCCAGAAAATTGAAGGCCATACAACCCGCCGCCTCGCCCGTATGATGTGCGAGTCAGGCGAGATAGACGCGCTCATGCAGAATTTTGCCGAGCTTGCCCGTGCAAGTAAGTCTCAGGAAGAAAAGCAGGACTTTGTAGAAAAGATAAAATGTCTTCACCACCATAAAGCGCTATATCACGCCAGAGCGACCTTTATGATGCACGGCTATCCGAACACTAATCCGGAAAAACAACCATTTCTGACCATCGCCAGAGCCCGTATGCAAGCGCATGAAATTCTGCAAAACCTTAAAATGGGTAAGTTGCATCAGGCAGGCATCGATGATATTGGCGCGCTGGAATTTATGGCAGACCACAAAGACGAGGCCGAGCGCATATGCGTTGCCTACCTTGAATATCTCGATCGGAAGGAAATTGAAATGCCTCCGCCAACGCGTGAGCAATATCTCATGCTAGGCATTGATCCGGATATGAAGGACCCTCTTCCACATATCCGCTATACAGTTGACCCTGAAAAAGTAATTACACTGGATTGCCCAGACGGCGCCGCTCGTGAGCCACTAACACATTCAAAAATAGGTTCGACATTCATCATTGCCGAATTACCGGTTGGTATGGACGCCAAGAAACTACAAAAAGCGCTGGATAAGCCAGATGCTAAGCTGGTTATTGCCGGCATGAAAACCGGAGAGCGCCGCCTTGCTGCCAAAGCTAAGGTCATGCCGCTCTGGCCGAAAGATCAGGATGATAATTACAGCGACGAAATGGCCGCCTTTGCCAAGCATTTTGTCAATATTGGCCGCAGCCCAACCAGTGACCGCTCAAGATTAGTCATTATTAAAGCTGAAGAACTGCCGCTTGTGGCCGGACTGCGCGGGGACAAGGGCATGGTCGACCCATCCCTTCAAGCGCTCAACGTGCCTTTTGAGCCAAGACGCAAAACATTTCTTGCCATGCTCAGTAAAAAACTCGGTAACGTAGACCAGCCTGTAACAGGCCTTGTTCTTCGTAACGATGACATTAAGCAAGAGCTTGGCAGAGGCCCCATCCGCATCCGCGAAACCGATAATGACGGTATCACAGGCCGCGAATTCCAGCATGAAGTCTCGCGCATCGTGTCAGTAAACATGAAAAAATTCATGGCCGCCTATGAAGTAACGAGCAAAGGCGCTGTTAATATGGCAGATTACGACCTTGAAATGTCTAGGGGCGCTGGCTTTGACGATAAGGCCGAAATGAACCAATATGTTGGTATCATCAACAACCATGAGCGCTATGGTTACAACACTAAGCTGGAAATGTTCGATTCGCTAATTGAGATGTTTGCAAAAAACAGACATAAGGTTATGCAGACCCCTGAAAAATACAACGTCACGATTATTGACCTTAAAAAAGAAACATCTTTGAATGATCTTCGCGCCACTATGGTCTATTTTGACCTGTATAATCGCCCCCATGCAGCGCTTGAGCGTGAATATGACGCGCCAGGCAAAGCACAAAAATCTGGAGCGGCTAAAACTGTTCTTTACACTGGTGTCTATCCCGGCGTATCACCGGAGCATGAACTTTAAGAAGACTTGCCCGTTAGTGAAATAATATGCCGTCAACCGTTATAGCAAAAGCCGTCGATAAGGGCTTAATCGAACCAGAAGACCTTTACAGTCTTCTGCATCTTGATATTGCCGGTAGCATTAAGATTTTCGATGCTAGCGCTGTGCTGCCCGGCTCAGACATAATTCCCAAGGACGAATACGAAGCCGAGCACATTAAGGGCGCTAAATTCTTTGATATAGATGAAATCTCCGATAAAAGATCCAGTCTCCCGCATATGTTACCGCTTGAAAAAGATTTTGAAGCATCCATGCGTGCGATGGGAATCAATCAAAGCGATTTTGTCGTTATTTATGGGCAAACAGGCATAGTAATGGGGCCTGCGCGCGTTTGGTGGATGTTCAGAGCGTTTGGGCACGATAATGTCTGTGTACTCAATGGAGGCCTTCCTGCGTGGGAAGCAGCAGGATATGAGACCACTAATATTCCAACGCCGCCGTGTGAGCCCTCGAACTTTACAGCCAAAATACAAAGGCATTTAATGAGAAACGCCCATGATATTGAGGCCGCAATCCAAAACCAAAGCGCCATTATACTTGATGCCCGCCCTCCGGGCCGCTTCAATGGTGAGGATGATGAGCCCAGAGCGGGGCTTGCAAAGGGGCATATTCCCGGCTCAAAAAACATACCAGCAAGCAAGTTGGTCGAGCCAGCTTCAGGAAAAATAAAAACCAGCAAAAAGTTGCAGGCTATATTTGGACCTATTGAAATAGCCCAAGAAACAGAGATTATTACAACCTGTGGCAGCGGTGTAACAGCTTGTGTAATCGCATTAGCCCTATATAAAAGGGGCATTAAAACAGCAAGTGTTTACGATGGATCATGGGCGGAATGGGGCGACCCTAAAGTAAAGAAGCAAATAGAACAGTAATTTTTTACTGATAAATAGAACTTGCAGCCACAAAATTTTAAATTGATTTACTCAAATTAATAAAAACATACTTACACAAACATGCAATTACTTATTCATTACTTTAATGTTTATAGTTAGTTCCGCTTTTGATAAAATTTTA
>JBBKXC010000216.1:0-3152 GCA_037969275.1 Bdellovibrionales bacterium
GGGAATTGCCAGCGCGAAGGCAAGGCCAGCTTTGGTAATGATCATGTTTTGATCGAGAAATACATCACGCGCCCGCGCCATATCGAGGTGCAGGTATTCGGCGATACGCATGGCCACGCCGTGCATTTATTCGAGCGGGATTGCTCGCTCCAACGCCGTCATCAAAAAGTGGTAGAAGAAGCCCCAGCGCCCGGAATATCAAATGATCTACGGAGCCAATTAGGCGAAGCCGCCGTCAAAGCCGCGCACGCTATCGAGTATCACGGCGCGGGAACAATCGAATTTATTTTCGATTGCGACACCGATAAATTCTATTTCATGGAGATGAATACCCGCCTTCAGGTTGAACACCCCGTCACCGAAATGATTACAGGACAAGATTTGGTGGAGTGGCAGCTCCGCGTTGCCTTCGGGGAAAAACTCCCGCTCAGTCAAGGCGAACTTAAAATCAATGGACATGCCTTTGAAGTGCGCCTTTATGCCGAAGATCCAGCGCAGGACTTTATGCCGCAAACGGGGCGCGTGCAAAAATTTGAAGTCTGCAGCGCAAGTAATGATACGTCCATGCGCGTTGATACCGGCATCGAGACTGGTGATAGCGTCACATCTTTTTATGATCCTATGATTGCCAAGCTGATTACGCATGGAAGTTCGCGCGAAGAAGCCGCGCTTAAAATGCGCACACTTCTTGAAGATACGCATCTATCGGGCTTAAACACCAATCAGGAATTCCTACACCATATTTTCGAGCATGATGCCTTCCTTAAAGGCGAGGTCGACACCGGATTTATTCCGCGTTATGAGGATACGCTCATACCGAAAAATTATGGCCGCCCGACCAAAGAAGATATTGCGCTGCTGGCGCTGCACCAAATGATGCCGCAATCAGAGCGGAACGACCCATGGGCATCGGGTGATAATTGGCGCGCTGGCATGAAGGCGGCGCGGAACATACATTTCATCAGCCGCGGAACATCCTATCTTATTCATGTGAAATGCGAAGGCAAGGCGCTCGAATTCGAATTTGAAAATGCGCTTGTGCGGGCTAAACTTATCAAGCGGTATAGCGATCACATTGAGGCCGACATTAACGGTCATAAATTGAGCGCTACAATTCTTAAGCACGGCGCCAATTTAACGCTTCTCAGCCAAGGCCGCGTTGTTGCCGCGCATATTCATAGCGCCGAAGAAGGTGAAGAAGCGGGCGAAACATCGGGGCGCATCATCACCAATATGCCAGGACGTATCGTGAGCGTTCTTGTGAAAAAAGGGCAGAAGGTCGAAAAAGACCAACCGCTCCTAATCATGGAAAGTATGAAAGTAGAAATTACCATTCGCGCGGGCGTGGCCGGTAAGATCGAAGATTTACCAGTGGCCGTCAACGATCAAGTCGCAGACGGAGCATTGCTCGTTTTTATCGAACCTGCTGAAAGCGCTTAATCCAGAGACGGCGGTGTGAGCACATTGCTTTTTTTCAAATCGGAATCATGTTTTTTATCTTTGCGGCGGATGTAGCAAAGCTTATCCACTTCTGCGACAACATCGCCGCTCTCGTCTTTGACTTCAACGCGGAAGAATGGCTCGACTTTGTACTGCGTGTCGGCTTGATGGCGAATATCCGCAATTTGCGCGTCGCTCAAGTTAAATTCGGCGGTGAGAACACCCCTGCCCGGTTTTTTAAAACGGATCTCGGCGGCCTTATCCCAAGTGATGTAATCAGGGCCAAGATGATGGCGCAGCATGAGCAAATAAATCGGGTCAGTCATAGAATAAATCGAGCCGCCAAAATGCGTACCCATCGGGTTGCGGTTCCAGAAATGCTCGCTGAGTGTCACGGCCGCATGATTAAAATCGTCCGTAATCTCTTTGATTCGAACACCAGCGCCTAGAAAAGGCGGCCACAAACTATAGAGTTTGAGCAAAGTAGATTGTTTTAATAGTCCCACAACACTATAATTTGTAGAGTATAAGCATGAACCAGACAATGGTAAAAAGATGAGCAGCAACACAGTTAAAATATATGAAGTCGGCGCGCGGGACGGATTGCAAAATGAAAAGCAAATCGTGCCGAGCGAGATTAAAATCGCTTTGATCGACCGCCTTTCTGACAGTGGCCTCCACTATATTGAAGCCACAAGTTTTGTTTCCCCGAAAGCCATTCCGCAGCTTGGCGACGCCGCGGAAGTGATGGCGGGCATTACGCGAAAGGACGGCGTGCATTATCCGGTTCTGGTGCCGAATGAGCGCGGCATGGAAAGCGCTCTGGCGGCGGGGGTGACGGAAATAGCGCTTTTTACGGCGGCCAGCGAAAGCTTCACGAAAGCCAATATCAATGCCAGCATAGATGAGAGCTTCGCGCGCTTTGCGCCCGTAATCGAGGCTGCTAAAGCGCATAATATTTTGATACGCGGTTACGTGTCTTGCGTCCTTGGCTGCCCCTATGAGGGCGAGATTGCCCCCGCAAAGGTGGTCGAGGTTGCAAAGCGCTTGCTGGACGCCGGATGCTATGAGATTTCGCTAGGAGATACAATCGGCGTTGGCACGCCGGAGAAGACAAAAACAATGCTCAAGGCCGTTCTGGAATCGGGCGTCCCGCCGGAAAAAATCGCGCTGCATATGCATGACACCTATGGCCAAGCGCTGGCCAATATTTATGCTGGTGTGCAAATGGGCGTGCGCATTTTTGATAGCTCGGTTGCGGGGCTGGGCGGTTGCCCCTATGCCAAGGGCGCCACAGGCAATGTCGCCACCGAAGATGTGCTGTATATGATGCAAGGACTGGGGCTGGAAACGGGCGTTGATCTCAAGAAAATCATTGAGGCCGCATGGTTTATCTCAGATGCTTTAGGGCGTAAGCCAGCATCAAAACTGGCGCACACCATTAAAAATTAATATATTGCGTTTTCCTGCCATATTACGCGGGCTTGAGTCACCGAAGGCATCTAGCCGGATTTCGGTAATTAGATTTAGCCACTTGTTGAAATTGTAAGAAACACATAAACTCTCCCTAAAAAAATTAGGGAGAGTTTATTAATGTCCGCAGAAAAAATTGAAATTACCGCAACACCGAAAAGACAGGCAGCACAGATCATGACCTATCCTACATTGAAATTCGCGCATTCAGACGAGATCGAGATGCTCCGCAGTGAAGT
>JBBKXC010000217.1:0-2616 GCA_037969275.1 Bdellovibrionales bacterium
CAAAGTTTGATCTCGATATCGAATAATGCGAGCAATAACAGTTCTCGCTTTGGGATAATTATTGGTAACACGGATGAGGTGGACCTAGGCGGGCGCGCTACGGACGGCGAAGGGTTTAAACGTTTAACAACATCGAGCAGCCCACTTGTGGCCGGTGTCTGGCAGCATGTCGTCGGCGTTTTGGATTATGCGAATGATACGGCTTCGATTTATGTGAACGGCTCGCTTGTAAATAGCGCTACAATGGGCTTCGCACAAACGTTTACAGCGAACACAGATTCGGCTTATGTCACTTTGGGCAGTGAAGATGACGGCACGGAAGATTACTATCATGGCCTCATGGATGATGTGCGCGTCTATAGCCGCGCTTTATCTCCATATGAAATTGGCCTGCTCTACAAAAAAGGCGGCGGCAGCAATCCATTATTCTGTACGACGATTGGGCAGGTCTGTGACGATGGTTCGGTTTATGCCGGAAATATAAACTATGGCGCGGGAAGTAAGAAAATATATGCGCCGACCTCAGACCAAAGCACCGGAATACGTTGGAAGTTGGCGACCTTGCCTGATGGCGATCACATTTCTGTGGATTCCTCGAATGATGGACGCGTGAATGCCGCCAACCTGAATTCTGTGTTATCAGATTTTCCTGCGATAGAGCTCTGTGAGAATTTAAATATTAATGGAAAAGCGGATTGGTATTTGCCCGCGCCCAATGAATTAGCGCAATTAAAAATTAATGGGATTGTCAGTTTAGGGACACATTGGAGTTCAAGAGAGTCCAGCGCGGCTAATGCAAATGCACATTCAAATAATGCTTTTTCTGTTGATAAAGACAGCCTTACTCCGAATGTCCGCTGCATACGCCGTGATTAATGAGAGCTCTTTCTTTCTCCTATAGCTCCTGATATTCCTTCAAACAAATAAAGCCATCCTGCGCCGCGATTATAATTTCGCGGCTGAGGATACAGGCGATTTGGCCGATGGGGAGTTTGTGCTCTTCTTCCCAGCCATTGAAGTTATAAATCGCCCAGAGCTTGTCATCAAAGCGGGCGATGCAGCCGAAACGCCCAAAGGCGCGGCCCGTTTTTTTAATTTCGGCTACGGTTTTATTCCAGTTCAGCGTGCGCATGCTCTCGTCCGGCATCGGGAATTTCGATGCTTTGGCGGCGGGTTGCGGGCTCGCGTGTTCCCAGAGATCAGGAAGCTTTTTAAAAACCATGGACAAGATGTCCGGCGCAATCATGGCAATGCGCGCCGACAGGGTTTCAACGTCATCCTGCGGCGTTATAGGGATTTTCCGCTGGAAGAGAATATCGCCATCATCAAAAATGTTTGAGAGCTTATGGACGGTGACGCCGCTGACCTCGGGATATTTCATTAATATGGTCGGGGTGGGCATGATGCCGCGCCCCTCGGGCAAGAGGCTCGGATGAAAATTAATGCCGTAAGCGCTTTGTTCGGGGATAGGCGGGATTTTATGCGGGTAACCTGCGGACAAGAATACTTCCACGCCTTGCTCGATAAAGGCATGGATGTCCATATCCAGCGGGCGACCAGTGGTAAAGGGAATGTCCAGCCGCTCGGCGTGCGCTTTGGTGTGGACGTTGAAATTAAAAACATTGTCGCACTCAAAAGAAAATATTCCAAGTAGCTCATGCCCATCCTCAAGAAGACGCAACACGGAAGGGAGCATAAAATCGTAACCAAAATAAACAAATTTCATAAGGTTGATTATCCGGCAAGCGAAGCAATTCGCAAAGTAAAATGACAATAAGTTTTAAAATAACGCTCAACCCACACTTTTCCCGTGGGTATTATTTTATATGTTAGCGTGCGCTATTGTTTAGTGAAATTGCCGATAGGTATACTTGCGTATGTAATTTTTATACGACTGCAACTTATGATATTCCATCGGCTCTTTCCATTATTCTTAGCGCTACCCCTTTGCTTCTACGGCTTTTCTGCCGAGGCGCAGACCCGTACGCCATATGCGCCGCCGGGTTGGGACAGCACCAGCGCGGGCAGTAATGCGGGATATGAAGGTGATTACCAAAATGGCGCCGCCAATAATCAGCGCGGCCAAGATGAGGGTGCAATGGGCGGCGGATTTTCCGATCCGCGCCTGAGCGCGCCGCCGCTCGATGCACAAGGGCGTGTCATGCGAAGCGCTATGCCTACGCCGCTGCTCGAGACAAAGAAATCCGCGCTAGAGGATATGTATGCCGGACGTATTGTCGATGGTGTCGAGCAATTCGGCTATGATCTTTTTGGCGTGCCGAGCGCCGAGACGCGGAGCTTCCTCGCTGGCGCTGCGGAGAAGAGCTATTCGATGCCTGCGGGCTCTGTGCAAGATGATTTTGTGCTCAATATTAGTGACCAGCTCGAAATTGTCTTTACGGGGCAGCGTCACGACCGTGATATTTACACGATCAACGCGCAAGGCATGCTTCTTATCCGTGACTTCCCGCCTATTCCAGCCGCCGGGCGCAGTATGGGGCAGGTGCGGGTTTCAATCGAGAGCGTCGCGCGCAGGCATCACAATACCGAAGCTTATATCTCGCTGGCCTCTGTGCGCCAGATCGGCGTTCTGGTTGTTGGCCATGTGAAGCGCCC
>JBBKXC010000218.1:0-11098 GCA_037969275.1 Bdellovibrionales bacterium
CTCGAAAACCATTTCATGTAAGTGCGGTCCGTGCGCTTCCTCGCCTGCTTCTGCATGCTGCGCATTGTTCACCGCTTCATTATCCAGATCTCCCGTTATAGCGCCCATCATAATCCTCCAGCTGCCTTATGGACATTCACAGGCACGTAGCGCCGAAACATGAGCACAACCATATCTTTTTCACCGGCGCCTATGCCCGTGCTGATAAATTTCACAGGCATTCCCGCCGCCTCGAGCATGCGCGCATACCCCGTGCTGATGTCCGAGATTTCGCGCAAAGAGGCAGGCTTTTCATTTTGCATCATTGCAGGATTTTCTCCCGTACCCAGCATTATATCCATGCGGTATTGCACCTCGGTTTCCGATGTTGCAATTAAAGAGGTGAGCGTATCCAAAAACGGTGCTTCGGCCAGCTCATCCGTCGATGGGTCTTCGAGGAACAAAACCTCACCCGTAGATTCTAGCGCCTTTTCAAACTCATCACGCGTCATTGTCACGCTCATTTCAGTGCCAAGACGGTTTTTGGTGATTTTGAAAGTCTTAATATGCGCATTGAATAGACCTTCGATCTTATCCAGCGTTGTGCCTTCGTGGAAATCTTGCGTCTCGCTCATTTTAATAGAGGGCGCGGGCTCGTCTTTATCAAGAGCACCTGCGGAAAAAGCCATATTCAGACTAGACATAATAGGCTTAGCCTTACTGTCTTCATAATCCGACATCGAGGTCAGGATAATGAAAAAGGACAGTAGCATTACAAAAAGAGAAAGTCCGAGATACTCATTGGCCATTAAAAACATCCTGTTTTGAGCGCTCCGCCTTTAAATAAGCGCCGTAATTCTATCGTTATTCCGTTCAAAACAATCCCCCCAATTTACGGGTTAATTATCCGGAAGCGTTGGAAGAGTCTTTTGCTCCGCGAGCATAATTGTAACCGTCCGCGCCCGCTCAGGCTCCATAGCCGCAAGAACTGGGGAAAGTTTACGCTCAGACATACTGGAAACGACGCTTACAAGAATATCCAAGTCTAGCGTGTCAAAAATTCGCGCAGCCTCTTTGGGCTTCATACCCTCGTATATCTTCACAAGACTTTCGATGCGCTTTTTCTCTTCCTCGGACTGGTCTTCGAGAAGTTGTTCGATTTGTTTACGCAAGCCGTCCATTTCCTGATATTTGCGATCAAGCTCCTGCTCGGCGGCGCGAAGAAGCGCTTCACGAGTGACAAGTGTCTGCTCCCGCTTGTCCATTTCCTTACGGCGTTTGACCATATCCTCGAACATTTCCATTTTCACATTGGAAACGCCGCCATCGGAATCACTGGCATCGCGCCATTTATCGTCCTTTTCTTCTATCGCTAATTTTGTATCATCAGGCTTTTTGGCGCCCTCATCTTCGGTCACGCCTTCCGCTGGCTCATCGCTTTTAACCTCTGGAGCGTCGCTCATGGCCAGCTCTTCCTCAGGCGGCGGCTTTGCCTCGGCAGCCGCTTGAGCAGAGCCGGATATATCGCGCACACCAATCACAACCTCGGCCAGCCGCACTGAGAAAGCCAGCATGGCAACAAAGATAAGAAGCGGTAATATTTTCAATCGTTCAGACATATGTTCCTATTATAAAGCTTTACCCTTAGCGCTTTTTTGCAGCGCTTCGAATAATTCACGCTCGGCGCGACTTTCAAATTCATCCTCGTTAAAGACCTCGGCATTACTACCACCCGCCTCATAAGAGGTATCAGCATCAAATTCCTTATCTTTAATAAAGAATGATGGTGTATCTCGAGCATCACCGCGCGATGCGCCATTTTGGGCTTTTTTCAGCGGCCCTTCTTCCATGCGCTCACCAACTTCCGGCTTGCGGTTGGTTTTATTGCGCCCCGTATCGGATAAGCGCTCCAGACGGTTGGCCAGGGCGTTGCCCATATCATTCATAAGCTGCAATTCATCGGCAAGCTTACGGGCGTTATTAAGGACTTTTTGCAAATCCTCCCCGGCTTCAAAGCTTGTGTCTTTTAGCTTCGAAGTCGCGTTTTGCGCCTGATCGATATCCTTGCCCAGCGTTTCCATCAGCGCATTAAACTCCTGACGATATTTCCGGAAATTGTTCAACGCCTTGGATAAGCGGATACAGTAAAATATCGTGATGCCCAGTCCGGACAGCACAATAAGATCCAATATTATATTAAGGTAAGAGCTAAACATTAATCCTCGTCATCTTGCTCCGGCGGAATGTATCTTTCGATACGCACAGCAATATTCCCTTGCTTTTGCCCCACCGGCCCCCTGAACATGGGGAAGTGTCCACAACGCAGTTCAAGCTCCTCTTCAACGCGTGTATTAAATAAAACCTGTGTACCGATCTTCCAATTCATAAGCTCATCAAGGGGCAAATGAATTTCGCCCAAAATAGCCTGAAGCTGGATATCGGTCTTATAAAGCTCATGAGTCAGGTGGTTTTCCCAAATCGAGTCTCGCCCGAATTTCTCCCCCATAAACATCTGGAGCAAAAGTTCGCGAATAGGCTCCAAAGTCGCATAAGGAATTAGAATTTCCACGCGGCCACCGCGATCACCCATATCCACGCGAAGGCGCGCCAGTACGCAGGCATTACCTGATTGTGTTATTGTAGCGAAGCGCGGATTTGTTTCCATACGGTCGAGCGCAAAGCTCACCGGAGATAGCGGATCAAATGCTGATGACAAATCGCCAAGAGCCACCTGCACCATCTTTTCAACAAGTTTGGATTCAATGGTTGTATAGGGGCGTCCCTCAACACGAATTGCGGGCGTACCTTTACGCCCCCCCAGCAGCACATCAACGATAGAATATATAAGCGCGGAATCCGTAACAAGCAGACCATTATTATCCCACTCCTCAGCCTTAAAGACCGAGAGCATCGCCGGAAGCGGAATAGAATTCATGTAATCGCCGAAACGCACGGTAGAAACCTGATCCAGCGAGACCTCGACGTTATCGGAGGTCAAATTACGCAATGATGTCGACATAAGGCGTACCAAGCGATCAAAAACAATATCGAGCATCGGCAGGCGTTCATAATTCACCATTGCCGAGTTAATCAGCGCCATGACACCCGAGGTGTCGGAATCCATCATATTGTCGTCATCAAACCCAAGAAGAGAGTCGATCTCTTCCTGATTAAGAATGCGCGTTCCGCCTTCTTCGCCACCGCCGTCAAATTCAGGCATAGCATCAGAATCGCCATCTCCGTCTTCCATGGATTCCCACTCAGACATCATGGCCTTTTCTTCATCGCTCATTTGTTCGAGCTCATCCGTAGATGTATCGCTCATCTGGCTACCTTCTTCTTCAATTTTATTTCCCTGCTATACATATAAGCAAGAACCATGCCTTTTCCACTTATTCCTATTATACCATTACTGGATCAAAATTTCCTGAAACAGTACATCTTTGACTTCAACCGGGCTCGCGGCCTGATTAACGCGCCACAAAAGTTCCATCTGGAGACGGTAAATACCCGCCGACCCACGCAGATCTTTTACGCGCAATTCCCGCAGATATGTCTGAAACTGATCCACCACGCGGGGCATCACAGCATCAACCTTCGGCGCATCAGCCGGGTTTTTAAGCTCGAGCTGCACAGTCAGGCGCAAATAACGCGGCGTACCGTCTTCTTCGCTCAAATTAACAATCATCGTCGGTATTTCAATAAATTGCCCCGAACCACCGCCGCCATGACCATCTCCATGCCCGCCAGCAGCTGGCGCGCCATGACCATCAACCGCAGCCGCATGACTATCGTCTTCTGCGTGATCTTCTACCTCAGGACATGGCGTAATCACTTCGCCGTGATCATCGAGCTCCTCGACACATTCCTCAGCGCCGCCAAGATAAGAGTCCAGAAAACCGGAGAAATACAAACCGCCGCCGACACCTAGCAAAAGTAACAATGGAAGCGCAATTAAAAGAACAAGCTTTTTACTCTTAGAGCCGCCCGCGCCTTCTTCACCCTCTTCACCAGCTTCTGCGCCGTCTTTTTCTGCTTCTTTTACTTCATCGTCGGACATAGGGCCTCGTTATGTATTTATATTAGAGTCTTGCATTATCTATACTAAAGCATTCCAGCCGTAAAAAAAATCACTTTGCCGCACTAGGAAACTTTATTCGGTAAAAATTGCCCTAGAATCAAGCTCTCCCCCTATTTTGCGTAATGCACGCATCAACTAAACCTTAACAATAAAAACACTAAGTCACTGAAATAGTACAATATTTTAATTTGGCACGCTAAGTGCAATGAGATACCCGAAGCGGTTTCCTAATAATCGCAATTTGAAATAATAACGGCACAAGGACTTAAGAGCATGGAAAACAGTCTCTATCTCGGATTATCAAGACAGATGACCCTGCAGACCAATATGAACATAACAGCGAATAATATCGCCAATATGACCACACCGGGCTTTCGTGGACAAAATATGCTCTTCTCGGAATATCTTGCCGATACCAAAGGCGCTGAGGACGAGCTTTCATTTGTTTATGATCGCGGCCAATATCAAAACGGTCAGGCCGGCCCTTTAGAGCAAACAGACAATCCACTTGATATTGCCCTCGTCGGACCAGGGTTTTTTGCTGTCGATGGCCCGGGCGATGCACCGACATATAGCCGCGCCGGTAATTTCCAGATCGGAATTGATGGCTCGCTCCAGACTTCTGCGGGCTTTGGCGTATTGGATGAAGGCGGCGCGCCGATCCAGATTCCGGCTACCGCAAAAGAACTTAAAATTGATGATAACGGCACCATCTCTACAGAAGAAGGCGCAATCGGCAAAATACAGATTGTCGAATTCGAGAACATTGAAGAGCTAAACCCCATGGGTAACAATCTTTACACGACGGACGCCGCAGGCGCTGAAGCCACCAAAACCAAAGCCAAGCAAGGCTATGTCGAGGGCTCGAACGTGAATGCCATTATCGAGATGACGCGCTTGATTGATATTTCGCGGAACTTCCAATCAATGCAGCAAGCCATGCAGGGCGAAAATGAACGCCTGCGCACAGCGATACAAAAGCTAACGAAAACAAGTTAAAAACCTAACGGATTTGAATTAAACAAGGAGTATAGATTATGAGATCATTAGATATCGGCGCTACGGGAATGATGGCCCAGCAGATGAATGTGGATACGATTTCCAACAACATCGCCAACATGACAACAACCGGATTTAAGCGCCAGCGCGCAGCCTTCGTTGATTTGATTTATCAAAACGTAGATCGCCCGGGCAGCACATCATCCGATGCGGGAACGATTGTTCCCTCTGGTATCCAAATGGGTCTTGGTGTGCGCACAGGCGCGGTCTATCGCATGATGGGTCAAGGCGCGCTCGAGATCACAGAAAACCCACTTGATTTGGCCATTACAGGTGAAGGATTCTTTCAAATTCAATTGCCTAACGGTAATACAGCTTACTCGAGAGACGGCACATTTCAGGTCAATGAAAATGGCGAGCTTGTAACATCACAGGGACACGCAATTGAGCCCGGCATCACAATTCCAGACGACGCGGTTGATATCGACATCAATGAAAGTGGTGAAGTTCTAGTTAGCCTGAACGGTCAGGTTGCCATGCAAAACCTTGGTCAGATCGAGCTTGCGACCTTTGTCAATCCGGTTGGTCTTGAAGCCATCGGTGACAACCTCTTTCTCGAAACAGAAGCCTCGGGCTCCCCATCAACAGGCAGTCCCGGTGAAGACCAATTTGGTACTCTCCGCCAAGGTGCTTTGGAGCAATCCAACGTCAATGTCGTGGAAGAAATTACCCGCCTCATCTCCGCGCAGCGCGCTTACGAGATGAACTCAAACGTTATTTCCACATCAGACGAGATGATGCAAGTCGTCGGTCAGTTGAAATAAGAATTATTACCGGGCAATTAGGTTAGGAAATAAAATCATGAAAAAGTTACTCTTCCCCATATTCTACCCCCGCTTCGCGGTCTTTGTAGTGGCGATGGCATTTTACTTCTACTTTTCCGGTGTTGCCGGTGCTGTCGAGCTTAAGCGTAACAGCATTATCGAGGGCTCAGTTATTACCCTTGGCGATATTTTTTACGATTTGCCGCGCAACGCCGATAAGGTTTTAGGTCCGGCGCCCCGCCCCGGTTCGGATATGGTTCTGGATGCCCGCACTCTAACGCGCGTGGCACTCGCTCTGGATATTGACTGGCGCCCCGCTTCCAGCAATGATCGCATCGTGCTGCAACGCTCCGCCACATTAATAGGCAAAGACCAGATCGAACCCGCGCTGATCGCCTCCATTAAAGAAGCCGGATATACAGGCGATTTCGAGCTCGGCCTCTCCGCCCAGACAACAGAAATTATTCTTCCCGCAGATCAGCAAGCTTTGTTCGAAATTTCCGATGTTAATATCGATATGAAGAATGACCGCTTTGATGCCACAGTATATGCCCCTTCCAAAGGCGACCCGATACAAACACTTCGTCTCAGCGGCGCACTTCATCAGGTCATGGAAGTTCCGGTCTTAAAAAGCGCCATGCGTAATGGCTATATTATCAAGGCCAGCGATGTTGAGTATGTAAAAATGCGCACATCCTCTTTGAACCACGATGTTATCCTTAATGGCGAAAATCTCGTTGGCATGACGCCGCGCCGGATGGTTGTAAACGCCAAGCCTATTGTTGATAACGAAATAGAAGCGCCCCTGATTGTTCAGCGAGGACAAAGCGTGACCATGCATTTCAATAGCGGGCCGCTTGCTTTAACAGCGCAGGGCAAAGCGCTTGAAAATGGCGCCAAGGGCGATGTTATCCGCGTCGTAAACGCCAATTCCAGCCGCACTATCAACGCGGTTGTCAGCGGCGATAAACAAGTTAAAATACAATCGTTTTAATAAAACAAAAACACCTGAAAAACAGGCGAGGTAAAACCATGAAAAAACAACTCAAGACATTAACACTGACCATTATGGCAGGGACAATGCTCTCCGCTTGCGGCGCAGTAGACCGCGTCAGCAATATCGGCGCGCCGCCGGAGATGACCAAAATTACCAACCCGACAACCGATACCGGTTACGAGCCCATCAGTATGCCGATGCCTGCACCAAAGCAAACCAGCACACAAATGAATTCGCTCTGGGCCTCTGATCGCCAGACTTTCTTCAAAGATCAACGCGCTTCAGATGTTGGCGACATCATCACAGTCATGATCGAAATTTCCGATGAAGCCACTTTTGAAAACGAAACAGAGCGCACCCGTAATTCCAGCGAAAGCGCTGGCCTAAACTCATTGCTCGGCTATGAGCAAGCGTTAAATCGCGTTTTGCCTCAAGCTGTCGACAATACAGATCTGATCGACGGCTCTGCGGATTCAAATTTCAGCGGTCAAGGCAGCACAGAGCGCGGCGAAGACCTTACAGTGAAGCTTGCCGCAGTTATTACGCAAATTTTGCCGAACGGCAATATGGCCATCCATGGCCGCCAGGAAGTGCGCGTTAATTTCGAAAAACGCATTTTGCAAGTTAACGGCGTCATTCGCCCGGAAGATATTTCCGTAGCTAACACAATTCCTTACGAGAAGATTGCCGAAGCCCGCATCGTTTACGGCGGAGAAGGCCAGATTACAGATGTTCAGCAGCCACGCTACGGCCAGCAGCTCTACGACATAATCTTCCCGTTTTAATATGAATTAGTATTTGAGAGCGCCCCATCTGAAACCCGGCGCCTTAAACTAAAAGCCTTTTACCCCGCCTATCAACTACCGCGCCGGTTGCTGCTCCTCCCACCAGAATGCAGCGCCGGCACTTTTTTGTTGTATAGGCACGCCGCCCCTTTTAATTTGAAGCATGAACGAATCTTTGAATAAAATATTCTTACGTGCTGGTCAGGGAATACTCGCCGCTGGACTTGTGGTGCTGAACGAAGTCTCCGGTTATAAGGCCTTTGATATTTTCCCGGTAAATCTTGCCTGCACAATCGACCCTACATGCCGCCTTCTCACGGAGGACGAAATTGCCCTATCCCGCCCCTATTTTGGCGATGACATTGATTACAGTAAAGTGAGACGCTTCGAGCGCCGCGGCCTTACTTACCTTTTTGGAAAAGAAAATGTTGTCATGTATGTCACAGACGCCTCAAACATTTACAACGGGAAAGCTTATGAGAAATTCGAAGACGACCCCCTTCAACTAGAGGCATTCCTAATCCATGAAATGGCCCATATCTGGCAAAACCAAAATCAGACACATAACGAAAACGACCGTATTTACAAATACGACATGGCAGCCTTCGAAAAATTTATGGAATATGGCAAAGAGCAGCAGGCCACCATCTTGCAGCACATCCACTTGCTCCGCAGCAGGGTGGAAACCAACCAAGGCGCTACATCCTTTACATGCCATGCGCTGAATGCCAGAGAAGACTTGGCCGCGCAAATTTTGCCCCTCCAGAAAACCGGATGCCTAACTCCCACGCTAGAAGCATAAAAAAACCAGCCCAGAGGGCCGGCTTTTAAAATCATTATGTGACAACGATATTAATCGTCGCGGTGCGTTTTTTCCATGCGCTCATGACGCTCTTGCGCCTCGATGGATAGAGTCGCAATCGGGCGCGCTTTCAAGCGGGCGATAGAGATCGGCTCACCTGTTTCTTCACAATACCCGTATTCATCGTCATTAATACGCTGAATCGCTTTATTGATCTTAGAGATCAGCTTGCGCTCACGATCACGTGTACGAAGCTCTAGCGCGTGGTCAGTCTCGGCAGAGGCGCGGTCAGCCAAATCAGGCTTTTGCAACTCAGTACCTTGTAATGTATTGGCAATTGTCTCCTGAGATTCATTCAAGAGCTCTTTGCGCCAGCTAATCAGCTGCTGACGGAAAAATTCCTTCATGATAACGTTCATAAAATCGCCCTTGTCCTTTTCCGGTTCGTAATCCGGCGGTAGGCTAACACTGCTGCTCTGGCTCATATTGGTGTGATTCCCTTATTCATACTTTATCTGTAAGGAGTAAAAATATAAGGTAAGCAATTCCCTATGACAAGCGGAATTTAACAGCCGCACCAAATGCGCCCCAAAACAAATTTCCATATTGAAGTTGACATATTTAAAATGAGGTTGTATGGTCATAAAATTATTAAAGCAAGCTATTAGAAGGATATTGCCATGACCGAAAAAACCCACAAAGAAAACGCTGTCTACAAGGGCCTTGATAGCCTTAGCTTTGGCGTCGCATTAGGTGCGTTATTTATCGCAGTTGGATTAGCAAAATCAGATAATGATATGCAAAAAGGACTGGATAATGTTGCCGAGGCCATTACAAAAATAAACGACCAGCCAAGCATCACTTTAAAATGCACATTTGATCCAGCGGCAATGCCTTCAGATTCTGCTGTGCACCCGGATATTTTGAACTGCTTGAAACAAAGAGAGATGATCGAAAGACAAATTGGAGAAGAAATAGGGTTCACTATAGCCCCAGAATAAAAAACAGCCTTAATCTAGGATATAAACCTAAGATTTTCGGCTGTTTGCATCCATTGCGACGCGCATTTTAGCCAATTCAACCTGCGCCCGCAGGTCAATTTCGTCCATAATTGCTGTCAATTTAGGGTCTGTGACCTTCTCGCGGTGCGAGGCCACCACATCAGCAATATCAATCATATGACCAATGGTGAGCGATCCGTTTAGCATAGCCATGCGAATTTTATCGAGCTCGCCCAAAACATCAAACCCGCGCTGGCGCACTCTTTTTTTAGCCGCGCGCGCTGTGGGGTCCTCTACGGATTGAATCGATAAAAGAGAATCAATAGAGGCAATACTTTTCGTGGTGCTGGTTGGCGCTGCGCCGCCCGTTTGGGACGCAATAAAATCGCCAAAGCTCTCATCACTAGAAGACGCCTTGCCTTTTTTTTCTGTCTTGGAAGGACCGCTTGTTTTACTTGGACCTTGAATTTTCATGGCTGAATATCGCTGTTTCGTCAAATTTATACTATTCATTCTAGTATAACACAGTGCCCTTCGAAAAGAGGAAAGATTTGCCGAGTATGGCGCATAAATTGCACGTAAATTGCACCTGCCTCCACCAAAACCGACATATACAGTCATTTCCCGCACTTTAAAACTGGCACGGCGCTCGCATAGACACCCTTGAGATAATTTTAACTTACAAGTGCAGGGTAGTCATGCTTAAGAACCTACACATCGCAGATTTCGTAACCCCCAAGGCTCCCCAAAGCCTTAACCCCGGTAATGCCCGGTCACCAGCGCGCTATGCTCACCCCAGCAAAACGCACACTCTCTCCCATACGCTCGCCTCTTTAGGCAAGCTGGTGACCGGCATTATTTTCCTTCTCGCCTTAATGGGCCCGATGAATGCCGCCGATGCTAAGACATCGCGCATTAAAGATATCGTGGACATCGAAGGCGTGCGTGACAACCAATTGGTTGGATATGGTCTAGTTGTCGGCCTGAACGGCTCGGGCGATAGCCTTGGTAACTCCCCGTTCACAGAGCAATCCCTGCTCGCTATGTTAGAGCGTATGGGCGTCAGCGTTCGCGGTGAGAACATGAACACAGGCAATGTCGCAGCCGTAATGGTAACGGCTACCCTGCCTCCCTTTACCAATCAAGGTGCGCGCATTGATATTAATGTTGCCACATTAGGCGATGCGACAGATCTTCGCGGCGGAACACTTTTGGTGACCCCTCTTATGGCAGCGGACGGCGAAGTTTACGCTGTAGCCCAAGGCCCGGTCAGTGTTGGCGGTTTTTCAGTCAAAGGTGACGCTGCTACATTGGTAAAAAACATTCCAACCTCGGGCAATATTACAGAAGGCGCAATTGTCGAGCGTGAAATCGAGTTTCAATTAGCCGATCTACAGCAAGTACGCCTCTCACTCAAAAACCCGGACTTCACAACAGCGCGCCGCATTGCGCAGGCTGTAAATGGTTTCATGTCCGCAGGTATTGCCTTAGCGCAAAATTCAGGCAGCGTGCTTTTACGCCGCCCCGAGAACTATGACGGTACAATCGTTGACCTTATTACAGATATCGAGCAACTGCCCGTCCAGCCGGACCAAGTTGCCCGCGTGGTCATCAGCGAAAGCACTGGCGT
>JBBKXC010000219.1:0-3284 GCA_037969275.1 Bdellovibrionales bacterium
GGGACAGATCGTTGGAAAAACTCACATAACACCAACCACCCTGATAACCAGACTCCTAATCAGGTTGGCAGAACAACAATTAATGACGAGCGCCCAAATGATGGCCGCATCCGTTACCAAGAAGGCGCTGCCCTTCAAGGTTCAGGCTCACATCTTCCGGCGGATCCAAACGCGGTAACTGTTGCTAACGCGCGCCTATCAACTGGTTTTAATGGCGCAGCGGTTGCCACAGATGCACTCGCCGTTGCCGCACTTTCTGCTGGCGATATGCGCATTACAGGCGATTTAACGGCAACTGGCCACGAAAATACCACGCCTTATACACTTGCCCAATTTGAAACGGCTTCAGCCGATGGCGTAATGACACGCGAATGGGTTGACGTTAGCGATATGGCCGTAAGCGGCGCATATGGCGCTGACCTTGAGGGTGACATCCGCGTTAGCGCGCAAACTGGTCTTGGCTTTGATGCAGCCAGCATGGTTGGCGGCACTTACGCCATAGCCAGCCTTGATAATGATGGAAATCAGCGCGCGGCTTCATTTGTTCCCGTTAGCCTTACAAATGACAACGCTCCAGCTCCGGCATATGATGTAGTTGCCTCAATCGACCCATTGGTTGCAATTGGTTGGGAAGTTGGCAAATCTAGCGCTTCTGATGTGGTTGCACCGCAAACAACAGCGCCGTTGAAATTCGATGAACTTACCGCACAAGTATAACCCCATTGCATAAGAAGCTTTATCCCTTAAAACCAAGGTGATACACTGTAAAGGTGGAAGGATATCCCTTCCGCCTTCTTCTTTAACTCTCACACCAGATGCCACAGATACCCATGTCCGAGGACGATCCTAATACAAATAAGAGCGGCACGATGAAAGATGCGTTTTCACCTACGAAAACGGCAAGTTCCGGCGCACTCTTCAAACCAGATGAAATGGATATCTATGTGAACAAGCTAACGATGGAGGCGTATATCTTTCACGCCAAGCCCGTTGCGCAAGACATCGACCACCTTATCTATGATTCTAAGAATCATCAGGTCACGGTGATAAAAAAAGACGGCACGCAGCTCGATTTGGGCGTAAAAATTCAGTGGCTCGTTCGCCCATATTTCACAAAGGCACGTGAGGTTGGCATCGTTCAAACCAAGGATGGCGAAGCCCTTGACGGCTTTATGGTCCCCCTTATCCATAAAGATTCAAAATAAATCAGCCTTTTACGAAAAAAGTACAAAAAAACAGGGCCATTTCTTTGCAATTATGAGTCTTTTTTGGTACACTTGTAACAGGTAATAAAGAATACAGCACAGAGATCGAATTAGACGAAATGAACTAAACGATTAAAGTGCGAAAAAAAGGGTGATGTGAATATAAATTATGCTACAATCGGCTATGACCACTGAGCAGACAACCCCATCAGCCCCCTACGGAAACCTACTGGACTTCGTGTATCACGCGGAAGGTTCAGACCCGTTATACGTAGATGTGGCCGTTAAAGACGATGGGAAAGTAGTTATATTTCACAATAAACCTTTCAAAAAAGATTTGGCCTGGATCGAATATGATATTGGGCAAGATAAAATAGAATTTGTTTTAGACGATGGTGAGATACGTAACTTGGGCATAGCAGTAAACAAGAATATGAAAAAATATATGCACAACACGCATCAGGTCTTAATGGTATTATTGGATGATGACTCCGGTCAGGCAAAAGAAGGGTACTATATCCCGCTGATCATGCATCAACAGTAAGGCTCTTGAAATAAGAACGGGGAGTATAACTCCGTATTATTTAAAGAGAAAAAGTAAAGTAACGGCGTAACTAAAAACGATAATAAATGAGGAGTGTACTACATGGACTTTAACGACATTATTCCAAGACAAGACGATATGGCAGCAGCAAACGCGGCCACAGCAGATTTACTGAATGGCGCTTTCGCGGTGCATTCTACAGCAATGGTTGCCGAGGGCGCGACCACTGGTGTCGCATTGAACACAGCGTTCTCTATCGCGCCAGTTGCAATAGAATTGCAAGCAAGCTTCAATCAAGCCGCTCAATTGTCCGTAGCGCAACAGCCTGCAGTTACAATGGCGATGAACGCTCCTGGCATGGGCTAACACGCCCTACCAACGTTATATAACGCCGTTCTATATGTTTCCAATAGCCCGGAAGGCTTGTCCTTCGGGCTATTTGTGTATTTAGCCCTGTAAGACCTGCCCCTATACGCATATTCTTCTTGAATTTCGCGGGTTTTACGCCTATTCATGTGACCCATGAGCAAACCATTAAAACACATCAGAAATTTCGCGATTATCGCGCATATCGACCACGGTAAATCCACACTGGCCGACCGCCTCATCCAGACCTGCGGCGGGCTAACCGACCGCGAGATGAGCGAACAAGTGCTGGATAACATGGATATCGAGCGTGAGCGCGGCATCACCATCAAATCACAGACAGTGCGCCTCGCCTATACGGCCAAGGATGGCATAGAATACCAGCTCAATCTTATGGACACGCCGGGTCACGTGGATTTCTCCTACGAAGTTTCCCGCTCCCTCGCCTCTTGTGAGGGCTCTGTGCTTGTTGTTGATTCTACGCAAGGCGTTGAGGCGCAGACGCTTGCCAATGTGTATCAAGCGCTAGAGAACAACCATGAGCTTGTTCCCGCCCTGAACAAAGTCGATCTGCCCGCCTCGGATGTTGAAAAAACGCGTAAAGAGATCGAGGACGTGATCGGCCTTGATGCTTCAGACGCCGTGGAATGCTCTGGTAAATCGGGCATCGGTATTGATGATCTCCTAGAGGCCATCGTCAAAAAGCTCCCGCCGCCGCATGAGGGCGACCCCGAAAAGCCGAGCAAGGCGCTTTTGATTGATAGCTGGTATGACCCTTATCTCGGCGTTGTTATTCTGGTGCGCGTTATTGATGGCTTCCTCAAAAAAGGCCAGAAAATCAAATTCATGAACACCAAAGCCACGCGCGAGATCGACCGCGTCGGTATTTTCACGCCCAAACATGTGATGATTGACGTGCTTGGCCCGGGTGAAATGGGCTTTATTACCGCCGGTATCAAGGATATTTCCGACACGTTAGTGGGCGATACCATCACCGATGAAAAGCGCCCCTGCTTAAAGGCTCTGGCTGGCTTTAAGCCGTCCGTTCCTATGGTTTTTTGCTCCCTCTTCCCCGTTGATATGGGCGATTACGAAGATTTGCGCGATTCTCTTGGTAAGCTTAAACTCAATGATGCGTCCTTGCATTATGAGCCCGAGCAATCCCAAGC
>JBBKXC010000220.1:0-4495 GCA_037969275.1 Bdellovibrionales bacterium
TTAGCCCTTCGCACAGAGTGATAAAAGGTGAAAACCGAAAAACGCCCACACAACTACGATATCTGCATCTATGGCAGCGATTTGCAGGCCATGCACACCGCCGAGGAAAAATCGCGCGCTGGGCTGCATACCGTTTTGGTATATCAAGGACAAAGCGGCCGCGAAGATTTCGCCCCGCATGGAAAGCTTATTCTGCAGGCCTTGCGGTCTAGCGCTGCGACCGCGCATACTTACCGCACAGCAGAGAAATTCGGCATTTTAAACGCCGCGCCTGAGCTTGGCTGGCATAGCATTAAAGTACATATCAAGGACATATTGGAGCGCATTGCGCCGCATTACTCGTTTGAAAAGCTTCGGGCAATTGGCGTGGAAATATTGCAAGGACCCGTTCAGGACGAGGCCGTCAGCGCCAAAGAAGCCCTGCACCTTGAAACGCCTGAACACATCTATGAATTCATGGGCATGACTACGCTATCGCTTGAAAATATTCTAGGCTGGGAGTGCCAGCCTGAGCATTTATTGATTATCGGCGCGGGGGCGAGCGCGCTGGAGCTTGCGCAAAGTTTAAACCGCCTTGGTACAAAAACTACAATCCTAAGCGCGGGCGCGGCCTTGCCCGGCGCTGATAGCGAGCTGTTTAAAATACTTTATGATCGCTTGGAATATGAAGGCGTGCGCATCATTCAAAATGCGGAAATTACTGCTGCCGAGCAAAGCGAAAACAGCGCTACTGTGCATATGATGCATGAGGGCACAAAACGCCGTGTCAGCGGAACGCATCTCATCGCCATGCCGGAAGAAGCCCCGCGCGCGGCGCTCTGCGATCCTGCGCTGGGGTGGGCAGGCATCAACGAAAATGAAGCGCGCGAAAAATTCGGCAGCGGTAATTTCCATCTGGTGAAATGGCGCTATCAGGAAAGCGATTACGCCCAAACGCAGCGCAAAGAAGTCGGGCTTTTGAAAATCATCACCAAGATGGACGGCACTGTGATTGGCGCCGGAGTTTGCGGCGCAGGCGCGGAAGAAATTATTCCGCTTTGGTCACTCGCGCTGGCGCAAAATATGAAATTGCAGGATATGACAGAGATCGATATTCCTTATGGGTCATACGCTCATATATCCACCCGCGCCGCACAAGGGTATTGCGCCCAAATAAAAAGCCCCGCCAAACAATACAAAGCCGGATCATTCTGGCAAGGATTGATCGGCGGGGGGTAAAACCGGCCACCCCTTGAAATGGTTATAAAGGGGTAACCGGTAAAATTTATAAGGTTATTTCGACTTCTTACCACCGAGCAAAGTCGTTTTCCCGCTCTTGATCGGGATCATACGCGGCTTTTTTTCTTCCGGCACGATATGCTCCAGATCAATCGAGAGTAAACCATCGGCCAGATCGGCATCTTTGACGCGAATATGATCGGCAAGTCTAAATACACGCTCGAAGCTTCTGCTGGCAATGCCGCGGTGCAGATATGATTTAGCGGATTCTTCTTCGCTTTGTTCTATCTTACCTATCACGGAAAGGCGATCATCCTGCGCGGTTATGGTGATATCTTTTTCCACAAAACCGGCAACAGCCATGACGATTTTATAATTATTTTCGTCCACCTTTTCGATGTTATAGGGGGGATAGGATTCAAAGCGGTCTTCCTTATCATTCAAAAGAGTTTCGAACAGATCGTTAAATCTATCAAAACCAACCGTTTGACGCATGAGGGGTGTAAAAGATACTAAGTTGTTCATTGCTCATCTCCTTATATTAAGCAAGATTGATAACAAATGCCTACTGCCACAATCGCCATAGACATCACATAGAATGAAGAGGAAAGACACCCTAAATAGGCATATCATCTCCAGCTCCTTCATATATTATTACGATAGAAGTTTAGAACCGGATCAAAAATCGAGTAATTTTTTTCTGATCTTTATTAAATTTTTAAAAGATATAGTTGCGGTAAAATTATCTTTATCCAACCCAGCTTTGTGCTATTAAGAACGCCATGAGTGATATGCGCCTTAACAACCTCGAAGAAACGCTTGCCCATCAGGAGCAGCAGATTAGCGATCTCAGCGATATGCTGATTGCGCAGGGGCGCGAAATGGCGCATATGGCCAAGGAAATTGCAAAACTCAAGGCCAAGATTGAAAGCCACCAAGAAGGCGCGGGCGATGGCGGCGCAGGCAATGCCACAGACTTCGCCGCGCAGAATAAACCGCCGCATTGGTGATATTCGAGGTTAGGTGAAATCGAAACTGGATTGCGGGTCAAACCATTCTTCAACGCCAGCCATATCCATCATAACACGGACAATATCTTTGGAATCCTTGGCATTCTTCTGACCTTCATACGTTACCAAAACTTCATTGGAATTTAAGTAAATAAACGGGTTTTCATCTTCTTCTAAAGCTCTTATTTTGCGGTGAAAAGCAAGGGCTGTCTCCTGACCGTTACAAAAATTCAAAATGTGCAGCATTTCTGTGTATTCAAAAGCCTGCCATAACGTATAATCAGGCACAAGTTTTTCATCTTTCAAAGGCAACTGGACAGGATTATACACCAGATATTCATCCTCTCTTATTTTCGCTTGATTCATCGCCGCATTTAAACCGAAAGACGGGATAGGATAATGTTTCATATTGGCTTTTATGGATTTCATATAATCCAGTAACGCGCCGTTTCCATAGATATAAAGCAAATTTTCTTGTTTAAAATATTGATGAAACGCCGCATCGGTCGCATCTAGCACTGGGGTATCCCAACCCTTACGCCGCGCCTTATTTAAAACTCTGTCGAATTTTTGATATATTTCCTTATAATTATTCCACTCAGAACTATCCGACTTGGCACGAAAGGAATCGCCATAACCATTGTCACGCATTTGATGGGTTACTTTTACAGCGCAAGTTTCAGCTCCTGCTTCCGCTGAAAAAACAGCCAGCAATCGTGAACGATAATCCCAGCCAGCAAATTGAAAATTATTAGGCTGCATCCAATGCATCAATTCATGCGGTAAAACGGTGCCGTCATCGGGCAACAGGTTTCCAGCAGATAATAAAATCTTATTAGGGTGATAATAACGCCCCTTCGTTGAGGCACTTTCAAATTCCGTTCTTAAAAATTTTACTGGCCGCTTTTGCGCGGCAGACACGATACGTCCGCCAAGTTCACTCTTACCCCGCACCAGTGAAAAAGCTTCCGCCATTTGTTCATCATGACGCGCCATATGGCGCGGGGCGTGGAGATAGAGATAGCCATCATTTGGCTCGTCTTCGGAAAGCTGCACATCCGGCGCGGCCAAGGCCGCGGCAGATTTTACGCCTTTGTCTTTCTTCCTTGTGTTTGGGGTCATTTAAAACCTGCTGATTATTTACGTAACATTAGTTTAGTGCATAAATTATGTCAACAGCAATAAGCTGATTGCTCTAGAGCGCTATTCCTTTTATTCTTAGGGAGTTAAACAAAAGGAAACTCGCCTATGCAGCTCAAACCCTCAACGCCCCCCACCGCGCCGGAATACGATAAAAACCGTAAAGCGATGGAATCGCTCGTGGCCGACCTGAAAGACAAGATCGCAGCGATTGAGCTTGGCGGCGGCGAAAAGGCGCGGGATCGGCATACCTCCAGAGGCAAGCTTTTGCCGCGCGAGCGCATTGATGCGCTGCTTGATCCCGGCTCACCGTTTTTGGAATTCTCCAGCCTTGCGGCCTATGAAGTATATGACGACCACATCCCCGCCGCAGGCATTATCACCGGCATTGGCCGCGTTTCGGGGCAGGAATGCGTGATCGTGTGTAATGATGCCACCGTCAAGGGCGGCACATATTACCCGCTTACCGTGAAAAAACATTTACGCGCGCAAGAAATTGCCGAAGCCAATAATCTGCCATGCGTTTATCTGGTGGATAGCGGCGGCGCGAATTTGCCAAACCAAGACGAAGTTTTCCCAGACCGCGATCATTTCGGGCGCATCTTTTATAACCAAGCCAATATGAGCGCCAAAGGCATTCCGCAGATTGCCGTTGTGATGGGAAGCTGCACCGCTGGCGGGGCGTATGTTCCGGCCATGAGTGATGAAAGCATTATCGTCAAAGAACAAGGCACAATCTTTCTGGCGGGCCCGCCTTTGGTTAAGGCCGCCACAGGCGAGGAGGTTAGCGCCGAGGATTTAGGCGGCGGCGATACGCATACGCGCATTTCTGGCGTGGCCGATTATCTGGCCGAAAATGACACGCACGCGCTGGAGATTGCGCGTAAATGCGTTGGCAATTTGAACCGCCATAAGGCGGCCTCTATCCCGCTTAAAAAGCCGGAAGAGCCGCTTTACGCACCTGAAGACATTTACGGCGTTATTCCGGCCGATCTGAAAACCCCCGTGGATGTGCGCGACATTATTGCGCATCTCGTGGATGGCAGCGAGTTTGACGAGTTTAAGAAACGCTATGGCACGAGCATCGTGACTGGCTTTGCGCATATTCACGGTATGCCGGTTGGCAT
>JBBKXC010000221.1:0-4861 GCA_037969275.1 Bdellovibrionales bacterium
TAGCGCCCATCCCCATCGGCGAGTGCCTTCAGGGTTTCTCTCGCGTGCTCATCAAGCGGCAGCGCTTTGGCGCTTTCTTCTTCGGCGCGCTTCAGTAAATCCTCAAGCGCCGCATCATCAAGACGCTTGAGCACCAGAACTTGTGCACGGGACAATAGCGCGGCGTTCAGCTCGAAAGACGGGTTTTCAGTCGTAGCACCCACCAGCACAATCGTTCCATCCTCCATAACGGGCAAGAACGCATCTTGCTGGGATTTATTGAAGCGGTGGATCTCATCGACAAAAAGCAATGTGCCCTGCCCATTACGGCTTCGGATTTTAGCGCTCTCGAAGACCTTGCGCAGATCAGCCACGCCCGAGAAGATCGCCGAGATTTGCTCGAAATGTAAATCGGTGTGCCGCGCCAGAATGCGCGCCAGTGTGGTTTTACCGCAGCCAGGCGGCCCCCAGAATATCACAGACGGCATATGCCCGCTCTCGATCATACGCGTGAGCGGCGCGCCCTCTCCAATGATATGCGATTGCCCGACAACCTCGCCTAAATCCTTCGGACGCAGACGATCCGCAAGCGGGCGGGTCTTGGAGGGGGTGCTTATTTCTTCATCGGAAAACAATTCGGCCATACTTCTGAAATAGAACATAAGCTGAACAAAATCAACGCTTGATTTTCACCCCCCCAATATTGATTAAATTGGCTTTATTGGTTGACCTTGACAGAATACTTATGAAAGATACCTTTCTTTTTTGAAACTAAACATATGGGATAGATATGTACAGGAATGCTTTGGAATACACAGCCGAAATCGCGCAGGCTACAGCTGGGCTTTTTGACAAGCTCGAGGAGCATTATACGCCTGCGCATTGGGAAAATATCGCGCCTTATATCGTCGAGATCAACCGTCTCAAGGCCGAGAAGAATGCGGTTATCCTTGCGCATAACTATATGACACCCGATATTTTTTACGGCGTTGGCGATATTGTGGGCGACTCGCTCAAGCTCGCGCAAGAAGCGGCTAAAACCAAGGCCGATATGATCATTCAATGCGGCGTGCATTTTATGGCGGAAACCTCGAAAATTCTCTGCCCCGAAAAGAAAATCATTATTCCCGACATGGACGCCGGATGCTCGCTCGCTGAAAGCATAACGGGCGAGGATGTGCGCAAATTAAAAGCGCAATATCCAGGCGTTCCTGTTGTTACTTACGTGAATACAAGCGCCGATGTTAAGGCCGAAAGTGATGTGTGCTGTACATCTTCCAACGCACTTAAGATCGTCAATGAGCTGGGTAAGCAAGGCCATGACACAGTCATTATGACGCCTGATAAATTCCTCGCGCAAAATATCGCCGCCCAAACCAAGGTCAAGGTTATCATTTGGGATGGAACTTGCATGGTGCATGAGCGCTTTAGCGGTCAGGACGTCAAAGACCTGCGCGCCCAGCATGGCAATGTCGTGGTTATCGCACACCCAGAATGTCCCCCAAGCGTTTTAGAGCAATCGGATTTCTCCGGCTCGACAGCGCAGATGGATGACTACATCAAAAAAGAGCAACCTGCTAAAGCCATACTAATGACCGAATGCTCGATGGGCCATAACATTGCGGCCAATAACCCCGCCGTTAAAATGGTCGGTATGTGCCAGATGTGTCCGCATATGAAGCGCATCACATTGCCTAAAATCCTGCGCGCTTTGCAAGATGAGGGGCCGGAAATTCATGTTGACCTTGAAATTGCAGCGCGCGCCCGTTTGGCAGTTGAGCGCATGCTGGAATTGAGCTAGATTACAGACATGAATTTATCAAATCTCCATATCGAAAAAATTGTCCGCATGGCGCTAGAAGAAGATCTCGGCCATGGCCATGATGTCACTTCCGAGCTTTTAATCCCCGCCGCCGAAATGGCCACAGGCGTATTGCGCGCACGAGAAGACGGCATTTTGGCCGGACTTATGCTCGCGCTCTCGGCGTTTTCTCTAACGGATATTGATTTCGATATGACCGTGCATAAACAAGATGGCGACGAGATCAAAAAAGGCGAAGTTATCGCCGAGCTGACAGGCCCTGCCCGCTCGCTTTTAACGGCCGAGCGCGTGGCTCTGAATTTCCTCTCGCATCTTAGCGGTATTGCCACGCTCACGCATAGCTATGTCAAAAAAATCGAAGGCAGCGGCGCGGAGGTTTGCGATACGCGCAAGACCATACCGGGGCTGCGTATGTTCCAAAAATACGCCGTATCCGTTGGCGGCGGCTCGAACCATCGCTTCGGGCTGGATGATGCCATCCTTATTAAAGACAATCATATCGCCGTTGCGGGCGGCATCGACCAAGCGCTTAATCAGGCACATTTACTGGCCGGACATATGCTCAAAATTGAGATTGAAGTCGACACTTTAGAGCAATTGCAAGAAGTGCTCGATAATGGCAATGCCGACATTGTTATGCTGGATAATATGGCGCCGGATATGCTGAAAAAAGGCGTTGAAATGGTGGCTGGCGCGCTCGTCATCGAGGCATCTGGCGGCGTGAACATGGACACAGTGCGCGCCATTGCGGATTGCGGCGTGCATTATATTTCAATAGGCGCTTTGACGCATAGCGCGCCAGCTCTGGACATCGGACTGGACATTGATTTTTCTTAATATATTTATGAAAATATTAGGGAAGAATTCATTATTTGCAGGCGATAATATAAAGTGAGGGGCGCGGTTACGTTTTTTAATAAATAGTAACCTCACAATAGAAAAACACAGATATTTCAGCGAGATATGATTTTCAATAGACAGGTTAACATACCGTATAAGATGGGACGCATAGTAACTTTATGCGCTTTGATTCTGGCCAGCGCTGTGCCTAGCGCCTCAGCCGCGCATAAGACCAAAAAACTGACCGACGCCAATATTACCGCTTTTATCGAAGAGATGTCTTCCATGAGCTCGGGGCACAGCCTTAGCCATTCCAGCGAACAAATCAAAGATTTTCTAAACGCTCATCTTCATCCCAATGCCCGCTTTAAAAGCATCATGCAATATAATGTCCCCGGCCAACCACCGCAGCAAAGCGCATTAGCCCTCGACAAGGCTAAATTCATGGAAAATATCCAAGCGGGGGCGCAAGCGATGGAAGACTATGAAAGCAATGTGGAAATTACACAAATCAACATATCGAAAGATGGCCGCAAAGCCACTTTAAATACCCAATCTCAGGAAAGCGGGATGATGAGCGTTGATGACCAATCTGGAAGCGGCGTAGAGAAGGCATCAGTTGTCGGGGCTTCATTATGCGTGCAAATAGTCATGCTCAGTAAGCAAGACATCATACAGCTCTATAACGCCAACTGTAATACGAGCATATCTTTCCAGCAGTAAACGAGCTTAGTGAATGCTGAGCGATGCGCTGTCCATGGCCAGAAACAAAAGTCTGCTCTGCTCTTCGTCCAGCTCTAATGAATCATTCTCAACTTGCTGCGGCTCGGCATGCGTTGCAGCGCGTACATAATCGCAAAACTCAACATATTGTTCTTTAGGATGAGCTTGCGCAATCATAAATCCCATATCGACAAAGGCCTTAGCAACGGATTGGCGCGGCACGCCTTCTATCAAAAGCGCATCTTTTAAATTATCAAGCGCAGCCATTCCGGCTTCAAGATCACCTGAAATTTTACCAGCACTTGAATCCGCGAAGCTTTCAATAAGGCGCGTTTGCGTATTTTTGTCGCGATAAACTTTTTGCTTACTCTCCAGATATTGATCATCTGCGCCTACAAAGGCCAGCCTTTTGGCGGAAAACTCATGCGTGAAATCAAGGAAGTTGGCGAGACGTATCTTGCGAGCGCGGCCATCTTTCTCGCTCAAATCGCGCAGACCATCGCGCGGATCATCATAGTCAATCGTATGCACAGCAAGCGCCATCATCAGATAAGGCAAATCACTTTGCATCGTCGAAAAATCAATTTTTTCGTGACAAAATCCGGAAATTTTTTGAAATGCGCGTTTTTGTTCTCCGTCCCCGGAAATCTGCGCCCAAGATAGCTTTTTCACAACAACACCCTCTTTTTATTCATTGATATTTTTATATCATTATTTTTATATAACTCATTATGCCGGATTCGGGGCTCCCGAGTCAAAATTGGCAATTTCATTAAATAAAATCAGAGTGTTAGCGGCGAGCAACCATAAGCTTTTTAATCTCTGCAATTGCCTTGGCCGGATTAAGACCTTTTGGACAAGTATTTGTGCAGTTCATAATGGTGTGACAGCGGTATAAACGAAACGGATCTTCGAGTTGATCCAAGCGCTCGCCCGTTGCTTCGTCGCGGCTATCGGCGATCCAGCGGTAAGCTTGCAGTAAAATAGCCGGCCCCAAAAAGCGGTCCGCATTCCACCAATAAGACGGGCAGCTTGTCGAACAGCAAAAACAAAGGATACAGCCCGCCGGGCCGTTTCCATCACCGCCATTTAGTATTTGCGAATCTTCTTCGGTCTGCAAACGCTCACGCACGGGCGCAGGACTATCGGCCTTGAGCCATGGCTCAATGGCGGCATATTGCGCATAAACATGGTTTAGGTCAGGCACGAGGTCTTTAACCACAGGCATATGCGGCAAAGGCGAGATCGTAATATCGCCATTATAATCACAAATGGCCTTTGTGCAGGCCAGCGTGTTCGTTCCGCGACCATCGCCAATATTCATAGCGCAAGAGCCGCAAATCCCCTCGCGGCAAGAGCGGCGGAAGGTCAGCGTCGCATCGACATTGTTTTTAATATAAATCAGCGCGTCCAGCACCATGGGCCCGACTTTGGACATATCAATCTTATAGGTATCCCAGCGCGGGTTCTCGCCGCTATCCGGATCAAAACGGTAAA
>JBBKXC010000222.1:0-2842 GCA_037969275.1 Bdellovibrionales bacterium
ATGGCACAAAGGAAAGAGCTTGACGCTAGGCAGAGAATGCTTAGGATGCAAGATTATACCTGAAATGAATATTATGCATAACCATTAATGATGGCTTGAATTCAGCCCTATCTACACAAAATATGACCGAAGATTTGAAAGCTACCAAGCCCCTACGGCACATCAACATCCGCCTTGTGCAAAACGAGCGCGAGCTGCATGCCGCGCAGAATTTGCGCTATAAGGTGTTTTATGAAGAATTCGGGGCTCGTCCCTCACCGGAAATGGCTAAGCTCGAGCGAGATTTCGACGAATATGATAAGATTGCCGATCATCTCATCGTTACCGACATGTGTGACGGCAACGAAACAATCGTCGGCACATATCGCCTTTTAACGCATGATAAGATCAAGGGTAAGGGCAATTTTTATTCCAGCACAGAATTTGACCTTAGCAATCTTCTTAATTCCGATTTGAATATAATGGAGCTTGGCCGCTCTTGTGTTCTGCCGAGCTACCGGGCTGGATCAGTTCTGCAGCTTCTTTGGCAAGGCATTGCTGACTACATCAGCACTAACAATATAGATATTATGTTCGGTTGTGCCAGCCTTCACAGCACAGATATCGCCACGCTCGCTCAGCCATTGTCCTACATGTATCACTACCATCTTGCCAATGCGGAATTACAAACCCGCGCGCTCAAGGGACGCTACATCAATATGAACATGGTTCCGAAAGATGAAATTAACGTCAAAGCCGTGTTCTCCGACCTGCCGCCGTTGATTAAGGGCTATTTGCGTGTCGGCGCAATGATTGGAGACGGCGCGGTTATTGACCCACAATTCGGCACAACAGATGTCTGCATTATTGCGCAATGTCACCACGTAACGGCTCGCTACCGTAAGCATTACGAGCGCAAAATCGAGAAGGAAATCCCCTCCTCTCAAGATATGAAATCCTCATCCCTTATTGCCATGGCAAAAGAAGGGTCTGCCTAATGCCCTCTATTATTGCCGCGCTCAAGCTGGGCCTATTCTTTTTATGGTGCCTAGTAATTGTTCCGCCGCAACTGGTTTTACTTTGCTTTACAAGGTCTAAACCCGCTTATATTTTACCGTATTTTTGGCATAAGGGCGTATGCTTAATTTTCGGTATTAAGGTCAAACTTAGCGGTACGCCCGTGCGCAAGGGTCAAATATTATATGTTTCCAACCATATGTCTTACCTAGATATTCCGGTTATCGGAACGGTGCTACGCGCGTCTTTTGTGGCCAAGAAAGATGTGGCGAGTTGGCCTGTTTTCGGATTTCTCTCAAAACTCCAGCAAACGGCTTTTATCGAGCGCTCAAGAAATGCCGCCGTAAAAGAAGCCAATGCACTGGACACCATGATGCAAGAAGGCAAAAGCCTTGTTGTTTTTCCTGAAGGCACATCCACCGATGGCCGTGAGGTCATTCCGTTTAAATCCAGTTTATTTTCTTTAGCATTGCTGGACACCACGGATAAATCCCTCGCTATTCAGCCCTTTACAATCACGATGGAGCGCGTCGACGGACGCAAGCCAGAGACCCAAGATTTACGCGATATCTACGCGTGGCACAGAGATATGCAAACCGAACTGCCCGCACATTTATGGCGTTTTGCCAAAAGCCGCGGCGCTTTAATACACCTTGATTTCCACCCATCTATCCAAGCCAGAAGCTTTGATGATCGGAAAACACTTGCCAAATACTGTCATGAACAGGTAAGCAAGGGGGTCGCCCCCGCAACTCAATCCGCGATGGCGGCGTAATCATTACAACTGCAAAAAAGGAGGTCCTATGACGTTCACACCCGAGGAAATGTCCAAATTACAGAAATATCTGCACAGCAAATTCGGCCATAGCGGATTCGCCTTGAAAATGCGCGACAAAGCCGGTGATTCCGTTGAAGTTCTTCTTAACGGTGAGTTTATCGCTCTGCTTTATAAAAATGTTGATGAAGGCGAAACTTCATATGATTTCAACATGTCTATTCTGGATATTGATTTAAGAGAAGCTGCCTAAGGTCTAGACCAAAGGCCGCCCTGAATAAAAAGACATAAAGACTTTGCCCTAAAAGCCTACGATCTGTTAAAATTGTTTATTGAGCTAATTTTTAAACGGTTGTAGTGCGCAAAAATATTTATATTATTTTATCAGCCTTATTGTCTCTGGCATTTTTTGTCAGCCCCTTGCATTGCGCCTTGGCCGCTGAACCCATTACCTTCTCGGACGCTCCACCGACAAACTCGGCTATGCTGGCTCTGCGCTACTTACAAACACATAAGGACTTTGCCAGTACAGCGGCCAGTCCTGCGCGGCATGCACAAAAAGATGTGAATGATGACGGGATTAATGAACACATATTTATAGAAAATTGTAATGCGCGCCCCGCCATATGCGATGCCTATATTGTTGCAGCGTCCGGAGCCGACATCACAGTTCTCGGCACATTCAAGGCTGGGAATATCGCCCTATCCGCGCATTATACAAATGGTATTCGTGACATTCTTGTTTATAATACTCCGAAGAATGACTATTTGTTCACGACAATGAGATGGGACTCTTTGCATTCGCAATACAATTTGCCCGCAACGGATGGGACTATAAATGCAAGTAACTAGGCACATTCTGGCTATAACGTCCATGCTCCTGCTGCTACTCAATAGCGGCGCGGCATTCGCTCAGTGCGTGGCGGGCGTTCCTTGCGTCAGCGGCGATTATACAGCGACCGACGCCGACTCGGCAACGCTAAACAACACAAAGCGCGGCGAGGCCGCAACCTGCGATGGCGATTTTATGAACCAGATATATGCCCGCGCCTTTTTGGAGTCAGAGCGTGA
>JBBKXC010000223.1:0-11526 GCA_037969275.1 Bdellovibrionales bacterium
ACAATTTATGTCTCCGAGCCAACAGTGGAGGACACAATTTCGATTCTGCGTGGCCTGAAGGAAAAATACGAGCTACATCACGGCGTACGTATCACGGATACGGCCATTGTTTCTGCGGCTACACTGGCAAATCGTTACATTACTGACCGATTTTTGCCGGATAAGGCGATTGACCTTGTCGATGAAGCAGCAAGCCGGTTGCGTATGCAGGTGGACAGCAAGCCCGAAGAGGTCGATGAGCTTGATCGACGTATCATCCAGCTTAAAATCGAGCGGGAGGCCTTAAAGAAAGAAACCGATAAGGCGTCCAAAGAACGCTTAGAAAAGCTGGAGGAAGAGCTCAATGATCTCGAATCCAAATCTGCCGATTTAACGGCGCAATGGCGCGCGGAGAAGGAAAAGCTCAATGCCGGTCAAAAGGCCACAGAAGAGCTGGATCGTGCCCGCATAGAGCTAGAGCAATCAGAACGGGAAGGCAATTGGGCAAAAGCGAGCGAACTAAAATATGGCGCTATTCCGCAGCTTGAAAAGCGCCTTAAGGACGCTGCTGAATTGCCCGAGGCGCGTGGTCATCTGATTAATGAAGAGGTTACCGAGGACGATATCGCCAGTATTGTAAGCCGCTGGACAGGGATTCCCGTTGATAAAATGCTGGCCGGTGAGCGTGATAAGCTATTATCCATGGAAGATAATCTTACACGCCGCGTGGTTGGGCAGGAAGAAGCCGTTGTGGCGGTTTCTAATGCTGTGCGCCGCGCGCGCTCAGGTTTACAAGACCCGCGTAGGCCCATAGGCTCATTCTTGTTTCTTGGGCCAACGGGGGTTGGGAAAACTGAGCTGACAAAGGCTTTGGCGGAGTTTTTGTTTGACAATGACAGCGCGATGGTGCGCCTTGATATGTCGGAATATATGGAGAAGCATTCAGTTTCCCGCATGATCGGCGCGCCTCCGGGCTATGTTGGGTATGAAGAGGGCGGCGCTTTGACCGAGGCTGTACGCCGCAGACCGTATCAAGTTATACTTTTTGACGAGATCGAAAAGGCGCATCCAGATGTCTTCAATGTGCTTTTGCAGGTGCTTGATGATGGCCGCTTGACGGATGGGCAGGGGCGTACGGTTAATTTTAGTAATACCGTTCTGATAATGACGTCTAATCTGGGCTCTGAATATCTGGTTGCGCAAGAAGACGGCGCGGATGTGAATGATGTTCGGGACAAGGTTATGGGCGCTGTGCAAAGTGCTTTTCGCCCTGAATTTTTAAACCGCATGGATGAAATTTTGCTATTCCGCCGTTTGGGCCGTGCGCAGATGACTGGAATCGTGACTATTCAGCTTAAATATCTTGATAAATTGCTCGAAGATCGCAATATTGCATTGGAAATTGATGAAAAGGCGAAAGTTTGGCTGGCGAATAAGGGCTATGCCCCTGCTTATGGCGCAAGACCGCTTAAGCGCGTTATCCAAAACGAGATTCAGAATAAGCTGGCGGAAATGATCCTGAAGGGCGAGGTTTCGGATGGGGCTCGCATCGTAGTTAGCGTCAAAGGTGAGGCTTTGGCTTTTTCAGTGAATGATAAATCAGCGATTAAATCTGTGGCCTAATGAATGATATTGCCTTGAACATTGCCAAGGCGGATGAAGTCCGCTAAATTTAGAGCTGTAAAATATTTCAATAATGATTCTTCGCTGGTCCTATGTATAAGAAAACCCTGTTTATTCTTCCTGTAATGCTTGTTGCGGCCTGTGCCTATACTCTGGACAAGCAATTTCAGCCATTGACACTGCGCACTCCGGGCGCGCTGAACTCCAGATGCGATGTCTATGCCGACAAGGTGCGTTATAAATTTTATCCGCCGGAAACGCGCAATATTAAAAACTCCAATGATGATCTGATTATTGAGTGTATGGCGCCCGGCAACCGAAACAGGCGCGTAGTGATTGAGGCCAATATCTCGAAATATGCTGCCGGAAATATCCTTACGGGCTTTGTGCCTGGGGTTATGTGGGATTATGCTTCTGATTCTATTTTTACCTATCCTGATACCGTTGAGATTGATTTTAGGGGCATGAAAGCCAGACCTTCTGGGCCGCCAGCTCATAATTATGAAGATACGGTGCAGCCAGAGGATTATAATCTCGAGGAGTTTAGCCCAGGTGATCCGCGCATGAATTCCGATAAATACAATGTCAGAATACCGTTGCTGAGACGTGGCGAAGGCGCCGGATTTGGTGAGGGGTTTTCTGATAGTAGCGCAGCGTCCCAAGGTCAAGCCGCAGCAGGATATAGCGGCTCTTTCGAAGACAAGGGTGATCTAATGAGTGTTATCGAGAATCTGGATAGCAGTATTGACCCTTCAGGTCCGCAAAGCCCAGCTGCTCCGCTCTTTCCTGGTGATTAATTAAGCCTTTTGATTGCGGTAACGCCGCCCTCATAACGCGCAGCCATCTCGCTCAGCTTCTCAATGCGTACATCCATTGTGCGCGCAGTCGCGTTTATAATCTTGCTGTCGTCCACCATGATTCCAACATGTCCCTTGAAAAACACAATATCGCCGGATTTCAAATTATCCAGAGCCTCTGATATTTCAATATTACTCCCTAAACGCGCTTTAACTTGATCTTTTGTGTCACGGGGGCAGTTTACCCCTGCGTGATTAAGGCAAAGTTGGATTAAGCCGGAGCAATCCATGCCGCGCCCCGTTTTGCCGCCCCAAAGATAAGGTAGGCCAAGAAACATTTCTGCCGTTTTAACAATTTTTGGTGCTTTATGCGCGAGCGGCGCAAAGTCATCTTCCCAAATCCAGCCTCCGCCTTCTATTTCTGCAAAGCCGTTCTCTTTATCACCCGATAGCGTGAGGCCGGAGAGGAAGGATAGATGCGTTATCGGCATGGTTTTATAATCCGGTTCGCTGTAGATCAAGCTATGGATACGGATGATTTTATGTGTCGGCTCGATGATCTCGTCACTAAGTGCGTCTTTGGGCATATAGCCTTCGTAACCATCGGTGAGGTTCTTGCCCTTGAGGAAATCGCCGTGATGGGAAACCGTCTCGATGACCTCGCCATAAAGAGCTTCGGAGGCGAGCGGCGCGCCCGCGTCAGGTTCGCTCAGCATAGGCGTTGAGCGGGTAACGACTTGAAATTTCTTGGCCATGTTTATTTCTTCTTTGCTTTTATAACGCTATAGCGGTTTTCGAGATAGGCGAGGACTGCGCGCATACCGGTATCAGCAGCGCCTGAGGGGCGGCCTGGGCGGCCCGTTTGTTCCCATGCAAAACAATCCAGATGCACCCATTCCGGCACGGATTTGGCCTTGGGCGGTGTGGTTAAGAAGCTTTCGAGGAAAAGAGCGCTATAGATCAAATCACCCGGTAAACCTGCGCTATTCACCATATCGGCGGCTGCGCTCTTATTATGCTTTTTGTAATCCTGCCAAAGCGGCATATTCCATACGGGGTCTTCAACGGTAAAGGAGACGTCCTGCAAATCTCTAGCGATTTTAAGCGTATTGGAGAACATACCGGGAATGTCGGGGCCAAGCGCAGCGCGCGCAGAGCCTGTCAGTGTCGCATAATCAATGATGAGCTCTGGCGCATCTTCGCAAGCATAGGTGAGCGTATCGGCCAGAATCAGGCGGCCTTCAGCGTCTGTATTGGTGTTTTCTACAAATATACCCTTGCGGCTTTTGCAAATATCGCCTGGGCGAAAGGCTTCGCCGGCAATCGCATTTTCGACCGCCGCTATCAGGACGCGCAGGCGTACAGGGAGCTTGAGGCGCATAATCATTTCGGCCAGAGCCAAAACATGTGCCGCCCCGCCCATATCTTTCTTCATAAAGCGCATAGCAGAGCTAGGTTTGATATCAAGGCCGCCTGTATCAAAACAAACGCCTTTACCAACGAGCGTGAGTTTTGGATGGCTCTCATCGCCCCATTTCATGTCAATGAGGCGCGGGCGGCGTGGGCTGGCTTTACCAACCATATAGATAAGAGGGAAGTTTTTGGTCAGGAGCTGCTCGTCCTTAATGACGCTTACTTTGGCTTGATGCGCTTTAGCGAGTGTTTTGGTATAACTCTCAAGCTCATCAGGCCCGCAATCATTGGAAGGGGTGTTGATGAGGTTTTTAAGGGCATGCACACTCTCAATTAAGGCTTGGATGCGCGCCTTGTTGGTGCCTGCGGCCATTATAAGCGCGGGCAACTTATCACTCTTGTTTTCCTTGTAGAAATTAAAACTATAGCAGCCCCAACCCCAGCCGATATGAAGCTTATCCAGCGCATCCTTTGCAAGCCCCATAGGCTCGAAGGCAAAGCTGTACTCACCTATTTTACTAGTGGGAAGGGTTTTTAAGATCAAATCAACCGCATAAGCACCGTCGAAATACTGCACAGGCGTATTAATGCCGAGCAAAATGCTCTCCAGAGCGCCCTTATCGCTAAGAATACATAGGGCCGTGCGCGGCTTTCCTTCGAAGCCTGCAGTTTCAATCTGCTTTTTCGCATAAGGTTTTGTCGCCTTCACATAGGTTTTAAAGCTTTTGTCATCCAGCGGTATGACGGTGATGTGGCTGCTTTTCTTTTTTGCTGTAAAGGGAAGGGGGGATCTGAATGTCTGGGTCATTGTCGCTTGGCTTTATTAATTATTATTACGTCTATTTTCGCGCAACACGCTGATAAATGGAAGGGGCGCCGCGAAGATGTATACAGGCAAATGCGTTTTGATTGTTGCTGCCCTGAAAATTTTAAAAAACCCGGATACATACAACCGAAGTCATGGGTTTATATTGCCCGTTAATATATATACCATGGGTTGCGTAACCTTGGTTTTTTGAGGCGTCATGCACATCCTGATTTGGTTGTTACTTTTCTTTATATTTATTCCCCCTGAGTCCGCCTTGGCACAACAACAGGGCACTTTAGAGTATGATTATGGTGATCATCTTTATAAATTTTATAACGGGTCTCAATGGTTTGAGGTCGGAACTGGCGTGGGTGTTATTTTATGTTCGCAAGAAGCTGCACTAGACTTCGTTCCTGCCCTCTCCATATTTAGATTTTGTAATGGGAGCGTTTGGGTTCCGGTAGTTGGAACGCTGACATTGTCGGGCTGCGGAGGTAGTAAAGGGACAATAGAATATTTTAATAATAGTTTTCACTATTGCAACGGATTGCTCTGGATTAACATGAAAGGGCCATTGAGCGGGGGATTATTAAATATTAACTGATTTGCGCGGATAATTTAAAGCGGCGAGCTGTATAAAATGGCGGAGACTGAGGGATTCGAACCCTCGATAGAGCTATAAACCCTATACACCCTTAGCAGGGGCGCGCCTTCAGCCACTCGGCCAAATCTCCTCATTTCATTTGGATGCTGACCTCGTCACAAAGGTGTAGGGGCAAGTATCCTCATTTCAGAGTCTTTATAGACAAGCTTTATGAGTTTGTCACCCTCAAAAATCTATAAATTTAGGCAATAAATTCTTTAAGAGCCGCGGAGATATCTTCACCTTGCTTAATATCAAGGAAAGCGGAGATGTTTTTGAGTTGCCATTTATCGCCATCACGGCTGAGGACGCAGAAAACAGCTGCATTCGCGGTGGCGTTTTCCTTGCCGTCCAAGGGTAAATGCAGAAAATTATGATCGGTATAAGCATCGGCCAACCGTATCTCGGGATTATTTATTTCTCCGAATGTCTGGCCGCTTGTAATGGCGGCGGCTATTAAAAAAGAATGGTAATGCGCGGGCAGGCTTTTGAATTCAATGGAAATCTCTTCGTCATCACCATCGCCGATTCCCTCTTTGTTATCACCGCTATGATAAATTTTACCATGCGCATCAATTGCGAATTCAGGGTTGGCGGAGACAGTCTCAAGCAGCGCGCCATCCTTATCAAAAATATAGCAAGATAGATCGAGATCATGATGGGAGCCTTGGCGTTTGGCCAGCGCTTGCACTTTACCGATCAGGCCGGGCTCCTCCGCCGGATCCCAGCTTAGCCCCGCCACAACGCGGTGCTGTGCCTCTTTCGTGACATTGAGGGGTTTTGCTGTGCCTTTGGGAAGTCTCGTCATTTTTGGGTTTCCATCGCAAAAAAATTAGAGCAAGATAGCGGCTCTGTCGAGAAAAAGATCAGATATATCAAGAGATATGGGGAAATATGCTGGATAAACTGGAAATAGACCGCGCAACAATGCTGACGATTATTGTGGCGGCCCTCGGGTATTTTGTCGATATTTTCGATTTGTTGCTCTTTAGCGTTGTGCGCATTTCTAGCCTCAGAGACCTAGGGCTTGAGGGCGAAGAGCTTATGAGTAAAGGCGTTTTCTTGCTCAATGTGCAGATGGCAGGGCTTTTGATAGGCGGTATTCTTTGGGGGGTCTGGGGCGATAAATTTGGCCGCGTGTCGGTACTGTTTGGCTCGATTTTGCTTTATTCAATAGCCAATATTGCCAATGGTTTTGTGCAATCGGTGGAAATGTATGCGGCGCTGCGCTTTATTGCGGGCATCGGCTTGGCGGGAGAGCTTGGCGCGGGCGTGACGCTGGCCTCTGAGCTTTTGCCACGTAAATGGCGCGGACTGGGGACAACCTTTATTGCCTCGATTGGCGTGCTGGGCGCGACTTTGGCGGCGGTCATTGCCGAGCTAACCGATTGGCGCACAGCCTATATTATCGGCGGTGTTATGGGGCTTGGCTTGCTGCTTTTGCGTATTAATGTGCGGGAATCAACTCTGTATCAGGATATGAAAGAGGGCGTGAAGCGGGGGAGTCTTTTCTTGTTGCTATGCCGCGCTGATTGTTTGAAGCGTTATTTGGCCGTTATCATGATCGGCGCGCCAATTTGGGGCGTAGTGGCGCTCTTTATCACCTTTACGCCAGAATTTGCCAAGGATTTGGGCTTGAGCGTTATGCCTAAGGCTGGAACGGCTGTACTTGCATGTTATGCTGGGCTTGCGCTTGGCGACATGTTGAGCGGCGTTATGAGCCAGCTTCTCAAGAGCCGCCGTAAATCTGTGGCCATATCGCTCGCCTTTACAATTTTCTCAATAGGGCTTTATGTCTTTGCGCAGCAAGATACGCTCTTTGTGTATTACGCGATTTGTTTTGTGATGGGCATAGGCGTTGGCTATTGGGCAATGTTCGTGCAAATGGCTGCCGAGCAGTTCGGAACAAATATCCGCGCCACAGCCGCGATCTCGATTCCTAATATGGTACGGGCTACGGTTATTCCTATTACCATAGGCTTTCACGCGCTTGCGCCATCCGTTGGCATAGTGGGCGGCGGGGTTGTTGTTATGGCCGTGCTACTCACCCTAGCTTACGCGTCTTTGCTGGTGCTGAAAGACACATTTGATACTGATTTGAATTATATCGAGGAATAGGCGGCGTTTTAACCCGCCAGCTTCGGCTTCAAAATTTCATTCACCATCGCCGGATTGGCTTTGCCGCCGGTTTCTTTCATGACTTGCCCTACGAAAAAGCCGAAAAGCTTGTCCTTACCGCTGCGGTAGGCGGCCACGTTATCGGGGTTGTTGGCAATTACCGTGTCAATCACGGCCTCAATAGCCCCTGTGTCAGTGACTTGTTTTAAGCCCTTTTCTTCAACAATGACTGCGGCGTCTTTACCGGAGGTGTACATTTCGGCGAAGACATCTTTGGCGATTTTGCCGGAAATTGTATCATCGGAGATCAGCGCGATCATACCGTTCAATTTAGCCGCGGTAATCGGCGATTCTGTGAGGGATTTTCCGTCTTTATTCAAAATACCGAGCAGCTCGTTAATCACCCAGTTGGCGGCGAGCTTATGGTCGCGGTCATTGGCGGCTTCTTCGTAGTAATCTGCTCTGGTGCGTTCGGCGATGAGAACCGACGAATCGTAGAGGCTCAGGCCATAATCCTTCATAAAGCGGTGCTTCTTCTGGTCGGGAAGCTCTGGCAAGTCCTTGCGGATGCGCTCGATCTGCTCGTTTGATACTTCGAGGGGCAGAAGATCGGGGTCAGGAAAATAGCGGTAATCATGCGCATCTTCTTTAGAGCGCATAGAACGCGTTTCGTTCTTTGAAGGGTCCCAAAGTCGCGTTTCTTGCACTACAGTGCCGCCGCTCTCCAGTAACTCAATTTGACGCTCGACTTCGAAATCGATGGCCATTTGCACGGCTTTGACGGAGTTTACGTTTTTGATCTCGGCGCGGGTTCCAAGCTCATCGCCCGGTTTGCGCACGGAAATATTCACATCGGCCCGCATAGAGCCTTCTTCCATATTGCCATCACATGTACCGAGATAGCGCAGAATCATGCGCAGCTTTGTGAGGTAAGCTGTGGCTTCTTCAGGGCCTCTGATATCTGGCTCGGAGACGATCTCCATTAGTGCGCAGCCGGAGCGGTTCAAATCGACAAAGGATTTGGTTGGGTGCTGGTCATGCATGGATTTTCCGGCGTCTTGCTCAAGATGCAAGCGGGTAATGCCGATTTCTTTGGTCGTACCGTCCGGTAGATCGATCTCGATCTGTCCTAACCCTACGATAGGGTGTAAGAACTGGGAAATCTGATAGCCTTGTGGTAAATCAGCGTAGAAGTAATTCTTCCGCTCGAATACGCTGTGATTATTGATTTTTGAATTAAGGCCAAGACCAGTTTTAATGGCCTGCTCGACAACATATTCGTTCAAAACGGGCAACATTCCCGGCATGGCTGCATCAACGAGGGATACTTGCGAGTTAGGCTCTGCGCCGAACTGCGAGGATGAGCCGGAGAAAAGCTTGGAGTTGGTAATCACCTGCGCATGGACTTCCATGCCTATGACTATTTCCCATTCGCCAGTTTCGCCCTTAACAAGCTTATGTGCCATTTTTTATTCCCTCGGTTTTGATTTTAAAATGTGCCTTTCTTTCTCTGTAAACCAGATAAAGGCCGCTTGCAACAATAACAAGCGCGCCCGCGATCGTCCAGCCATCTGGGATTTCTGCAAAGAAAAAATATCCAAATAATGCGCCCCATGCGAGGATCGAAAATTCCAGCGCCCCGAAAAGGGAGGCATCGATACGTTGCATCGCCATGGGAAAGAGGGCTATCGCGAAGGTGTAGAGAATCCCTGCGCCTATAATCCAGAGCAGGCTTGAGCTTTCAGGTAAGTCCGGCGCTCCGGCTGTTGCGCATAAATAAAGACCAAACAGCACGGCGTGAATGCCCGATGAATAAAATACGAAGGTCATCCAGCTTTCTCGCTCTGGCATAAACTTCACCATGAGATTAGCTGAAGCAAAGAGTAGGGCGCAGGTGAGCGCCGAAAGCGCCGCAAGGTCTATCGGGACATAGCCCGGCCTCAGTACGATCAAAACGCCTATAAAGCTTGTGATAATGGCGGCTATGCGGTGCGAGCCTATATATTCCTTCATCAAAAAATGGGCGAGAATGGACAGGATAAAGGGTTGGGTGAGGTAAAGCGTATAGGTCTGCGCCATGGTCATATTGGCGATGGCATATAAAAAGCAGACTGTAACGGCGATTAAGATAATTGAGCGAAGGATGTGAAGCTTTAATGCTTGGGTTTTAAAGCATAATTTAAATTCTTTTCTATAAATAGCGGCAAGCAGCAAACACACAAGCGTGGCTATATTCATATAAAAAGCCACGAATATAAGCTCATGGATTTCCATGGCCTTTTTGACGAAGGCATCACCGAGCGTGACAACAGCATAGGCTGCGCTCGCCATGGCGATCCCGTTTGTGACGGGGTTACGGAAGGTCAAGGACATGAATCTGGATGCAGCGCTGGAGATAGGCGGCCATTGTCCGGCCATAATCCTCATTCATCAATATAACGCCAATGGGGTCTTGAGGGTTCACATCGGTAAAATAGGCCGCTTCCATAAGTGTTTCCCCATGTTTGTCAGCAAAGCGTCCGGCAGTATCGGCGGCGCAGGTACAGACCTGCAGGTTGCGACGATGGCCAAAGTTTTTCCGAAAGGCTTTGTTTTCAATGCATTGCGCCATTGAAAATTCGCGCAAAGGATATTTAAGGCATCTCCCGGCTATATTAATCCGCGCCTCATCCCGAAAGGTTTGCCCCTTTGGTGTACCTGCGCGCATTTCTTGAATATCCACAAGCGACATCTGGCTATAAATCTCGTTTGAGATGCATCCGCAATAGAGCTCATAGGCTTTTGCGGGGATAAGCGTTGAGGGCTCAAGCATGCACTCATCATAATATTGCAAGGATAGATCGCGCTTCTCTTCGCCAGAGCTTTTACGCTTTTCTTCATGCGGCGTAATGCCAAGGCGTTGGTCAATCGTTTGCTCATCCTTTTTTTCTTTGAATTGCGCATAGCTGGGCGCGCTAAAGCAACAAAGAAGCAGAATGAAGCAAACGAGAAATCTCATATTAAGCCGCTTTTTTCAGCAAGCTTTGCGGCATAGCATTGAAGGCTGCTTTTTGCTCGATAACGTGGGAAACGCGAAGCACCATTTCTTCTTCCCAAGGGCGGCCAATGATTTGCATACCAAGTGGCAAGCCTTGAGAATCCAGTCCCGTAGGAATAGACATAGCAGGCACGCCCGCCAGAGATGCGGGGACAGTAAAGACGTCATTCAAGAACATCTTGATCGGGTCGTCTTCATTCTCACCAATGGCGAAGGCCGCGGATGGCGCGGTTGGCGTCAGTAAGACATCACATTTTTCATAGGCTTTTGTGAAGTCTTCTGTAATCAAGCGGCGAACCTTTTGCGCCTTGATGTAATAGGCATCGTAATAACCTGCAGAAAGAACATATGCACCAATCATAATGCGGCGCTTAACCTCATCGCCAAAGCCCTCGGCGCGGGTTTTTTTATACATTTCATTAAGATTGCTATCTTCAACGCGTAGGCCAAAGCGCACACCATCATAGCGCGATAGGTTAGAAGACGCCTCGGCTGGTGCGATGATGTAATAAGTTGGCAGTGCGTATTTTGTGTGCGGCAAGCTGACATCCACAATCTCCGCGCCAGCATCCTTAAGCCACTCAATACCTTGTTGCCAGAGCTTCTCGATCTCTTGCGGCATGCCATCAACGCGGTATTCTTTGGGTATACCGACTTTAAGGCCACGAATATCGCCGCTTAAGGCATCTTTATAGCTTGGAACAGGTTTATTAGCGCTTGTTGTGTCTTTCGCATCAAATCCAGCCATAGATTCGAGCATAATGGCGCAATCTTCAGTATTACGTGCAATCGGCCCTGCTTGGTCAAGTGAGGACGCAAAGGCAATAATGCCCCAGCGTGAGCAGCGACCGTAAGTTGGTTTAATTCCGGCAAGGCCGCAAAAAGCTGCTGGTTGGCGGATAGAGCCACCTGTATCTGTTCCTGTTGCGCCCATAGCAATGCGCGCCGCCACCGCAGCAGCTGACCCGCCGGACGAGCCGCCCGGTACAAGCTGTGCCTTCGAGTCGTCATTGCGCTTCCAAGGGTTTATAACGTTGCCGAAATAGCTGGTTGTATTGGACGAGCCCATTGCGAACTCATCAAGAGCAACCTTGCCCAGCATAACCAT
>JBBKXC010000224.1:0-4027 GCA_037969275.1 Bdellovibrionales bacterium
GCTATGCCAATGGCCTGAATACCAGAGGCGCAAAAACGATCAACCGTAGAGCCGCCAATATCATCGGGTAAATTACAATCTTGATGCATCACAAGCAAGCGGCCAATATTCAGGCCTTGCTTATCTTCTTGGTGAACATTGCCCGTAATCACTTCGGCAATATCGCCCACATTAACGCCCGTGCGCTCTAGCAGCGCATTCACGAGGGGAACTTGCAAATCCAGTGGATCAACATCGGCAAGGCGGCCTGGCGGCTTTCCGCTATTGGGCGCCACAGCCTTGGTAAAGGGCGTGCGAAGATAGTCCAGTATAACGGCTGTATTGGCATTTTGATTGCCCATATGCTTTCTCCCTGTATGCATATTTTATGATTGTATTCTTTTTAGCAGGGATTCTAGCTAGGGTAAAGGCGCATCCTCAAAGGCTGCTGCGTTAAATAATTGGAAAAAGCGTTGTGTCGGGATTGCCTTCTTTACAAATAAGGGCGCAGATTATTTCGGCGCCAATTTGACTAAATATTATACCGTTCCCGCCATAAGCCATAACAGCATAACAATCGGGCATGTCTGGCACAGCGCCAACCATTGGCAAACCTTTAGGCGTTTCACCAAAATTGGCAGCCCATGAATATTCGGCTTCGACGTTAAGATAGGGAAACAATTCCTTTAGCTTTTTCTGCAAGGTTTTTGTCTTATCTACGATGAGCGCATCACGTTTATCCTCATCCGAAAACTCCTCATCCTCTCCGCCGCAAATTACGCGTCCCTCGGGCGTGGTTCTTATATAAAGATAAGGGCTACCTGCCTCCCAGACATTCGCTTCTTCCGGCCATAAATTGTCTGGTTGCGGCGCAGTAGCAAATGCCCAACTGGAGGTAATTTTGTAATCATTGACCTTGTAATTTTTCGGCACTTCATAGCCCGTCGCAAATACGATGTGCTTTGCATGTATTACAGCCGCACCGCACTGCGCTTCATAGCCATTATCCCGGCGTATAATATTCTTAACTTCTAATGGCGCAAAATACCGGCTTTTATTTTTGATTGCCGCCTCAAGAAACCCTGCCATTAAGGCTATAGGGTTTAAAGTGATATTATCATCCAGAAAAATAGCGCCGCCGCGCTCAATGCCGAAACGCGTCTTTAATTCATCCTTATTCAAAAAGCTATTATTCAGACCTATACTATTTCTAGCGTCGCTTTCTTTTTGCAAACCTTTGACATCCAAAATATTTCCGGGAAGATAAACAGAGCCGCATTTTTCTTTATTACAATCAATCCCGAGTTTATCGATTTTACGATCTAAAGATTGCAGCGCACTTTGACAGCATAACCATATTCTTTTGGCAGTCTTTTCGCCTTTATCTTCGACAAGTTTGCTGTAGGGCGTATCCAGATCATATTGCAAAAGCGCTGTAGAAGCTGCCGTAGCGCCAAATAGTGGTTTCCTTTTATCGATAATCACAACATCCAGACCTTTGCGCGACAAAGCTTCGGCTGTAACCGCCCCGCAAATGCCGCTCCCGATAACTAGAACATCTGTAGTAATATCCTCGTCCAAAGATTTTACATTCACAGATGGACGTGAATAGGCGGAATCAAGCCATAAAGGCTTTCCAGACCATAGATCTCTTGTTGGTGTTACACTCATTTTTTTGCCCTACTGCGTTGTTTAAAACCTAACGCCCCCAAGTTTAAAAAAGTTGCACGGCTCAGGATATATAAAGTTTACCGTACAAAATGTTGATTAACTCCAATTCGTCATGGTCAGAAGGCGGGGCATTGATTAAACTAGGGCCCAAAACAGGGAAATAATAAACTTATGCATGTCTATAACAATGCAACGCTCGCAACATTAAGTCTTGGTAATCCGTATGGTTTAATACCTAACGGCGTGATTGTAACCCAACACGGCAAAATAGTTTGGTTTGGCGCGCAAAGTAATATGCCTGAAGAATATAACGATTGGCCGCAAGAAAATCTTGAAGGCCGCCTTGTCACCCCTGCGCTCATTGATTGCCATACCCATCTCGTGCATGGCGGCAACCGCGCCGCCGAGTTCGAGATGCGCCTGAATGGTGCGAGCTATGAAGAGATCGCGAAAAGCGGCGGCGGCATTGTTTCAACCGTTCGCGAAACAGTTAAATTAAGCGTGGAAGACCTCATAAAATCCGCTCTGCCAAGGCTGGACGCACTTCTGGCTGAAGGCGTTGCCACGGTTGAGATAAAATCAGGATATGGCCTAACCATTGAAGATGAATTAAAAATGCTGCGCGCGGCACGTGGTTTGGAGAAACTGCGCAGCGTGCGTATAAAAACAAGTTTTCTTGGCGCGCACGCGCTGCCGCTTGCTTATAAAGAAAAACCCGATGCCTATATCGAAGAAATTTGTATCCCCGCCATGAAGCAAGGCGCGGCGGAAAACCTGATTGATGCGGTTGATGGTTTTTGTGAAAACATTGCCTTTAGCACCGCGCAAATGGCGCGCATTTTCGATTGCGCTAAAGAGCTCGGCTTGCCCGTAAAACTCCACGCCGAACAGCTTTCAAACCAGCACGGGGCGGCGCTTGCGGCTTCCTATGGCGCGCTGTCCGCTGATCACCTTGAATATCTGGATGAAGACGGCATTAAAGCCATGAAGCAATCGGGCACTGTGGCAACGCTGTTGCCCGGCGCTTATTATTTCTTGCGTGAAACCAAGCTTCCACCCGTAGACTTACTGCGCAAATACGGCGTCAACATGGCCATCGCCACAGATAACAACCCCGGCACATCGCCAATGACATCCCTGCTGCTCACCATGAATATGGCTTGCACCCTCTTTCGCCTAACACCCGAAGAATCTTTACGCGGCGTCACCATTAACGCGGCAAAGGCGCTCGGGCTATCGGATAATATAGGCTCGCTCGAAGTCGGCAAAAATGCAGAGCTTGCCATTTGGGACGCCGCGCACCCCGCCGAGCTATCGTACCGCATCGGCTTTAATCCTTTATATAAACGCATTGTGGGAGAAACCGCATGAGCATCACCTTAAAACCTGGCAACGTAACTTTAATCGATCTGGAAAAAATACTGCGTGAAAGCTGTGCTGTAAAAATTGACCCCAGCGCCAAAAACGCTGTCGAAAAAAGCGCCGCCATCGTCGCCAAAGCTGCGGCTGGAAACGAAGCCGTTTACGGCATCAACACAGGGTTCGGCAAGCTCGCCCATATCAAAATCCCAGCTAAAGATACAGCAGCGCTCCAGCGCAATCTTATTCTCTCGCATTGCTGCGGCGTCGGTGAAGCGCTTGATGAAAATATTGTACGCTTGATCATGGCGCTCAAAATACTCTCGCTTTCCAGAGGTGCGTCCGGCGTGCGCTGGGAATTACTCATGCTGCTGGAAGGCATGGGCGAAAAAGGCGTAATCCCCGTTATACCAGCCAAAGGCTCGGTCGGGGCTTCCGGCGATTTGGCGCCGCTTGCCCATATGGCCGCTGTCATGATTGGTGAAGGCGAAGCCGTTTATCAAGGCGAAAGAATGTCCAGCGCGAACGCATTGCAAAAGGCTGGACTGACCCCGATAGAGCTTGGCCCGAAAGAAGGTTTAGCGCTCATAAATGGCACGCAAGTTTCTACCGCCCTCGCTCTTACGGGATTATTCCGCGCTTGGAACGCGGTACAGTGCGCGTTGATTACCGGCGCATTATCTACCGACGCTGCCATGGGCTCATCCGCGCCATTTTGCGCAGAGATCCATGATCTTCGCGGGCATCAGGGACAAATTGATGCAGGCGCGGCGCTGCGCCATTTAATTGATGGTTCTATCATTCGTGACTCGCATCTCGAGAATGACACCCGTGTTCAAGACCCTTATTGCATACGTTGCCAGCCCCAAGTTATGGGCGCGGTAATTGATCTCCTTCGCCAAGCCGCCAATACATTAGAAATAGAAGCCAATGCCGTCACAGATAACCCATTGGTGCTGGAGGACGGCTCCATCGTATCCGGCGGGAATTTCCACGCCGAGCCTGTGGCTTTTGCCGC
>JBBKXC010000225.1:0-3454 GCA_037969275.1 Bdellovibrionales bacterium
CCAGAAATCACCGGCATATGGGCAGCCGGCGGTGGTAATCGTATGCTTCACTGGCTGGATGATATTGACTTTAACCGCCTTAATACGCCCAAAGCCGTTATCGGCTTTAGTGATGTGACGAGCCTTTTAAATGCGCTCTATGCGCATAACGGCCTTATCACCTATCACGGCCCGACTTTTGGGCGGCTTGCAAAAAATCCGCAGCGCGATCATTTGCTCGCACTACTTTCGGGCGATAAGCCCTCCTATGATTTCAGCGACGCTAAAGTACTTTTAGAGGGTTGCGCAAAAGGCATTCTTATTGGCGGCAACCTTAGTATTTTTCAGTATCTCCCGCAGACCTTGCCCGGAAAATACTGGGAAGGGGGTATATTATTCATAGAAGATTGCAATGAAGAGCTAAGCCGAATCGACCGTATGCTGGCTCATTTAAAGCGCCTAGGCGTGCTGCAAAGCCTATCAGGTCTTGTGTTAGGACAGTTTGGAGCCCCTGCCGATACAGGCAAACCTTATGGCTTTTCGCTAGATGATATTATACTGGAGCATCTTGGGAATCACAAAATACCAGTTATAACAAATGCACCATTCGGGCATGGCTCCGACCTCTACACACTCCCTATCGGACGCAAAGCCAAGCTCAGCGCCGAAGGGAAAAGCATATCGCTTTTGCTTTAAATAAGCTTTTTCTAAAGTTTGATTTTGCGAATATATTATGCTAGTGTGTCTTTAATCAAAAATAATAATTGGACAGGGAAAATGATCGGTCCATTTCAGTACCAGAAAGTAGATTCTTGCGGGGATCTAACGGCTCAAGGCGCGGCGTTTAACTACAGCTATAACGCGCTGAAGAACACATTGCTCGTGTACCGTAACGAAAACGGCTGCAAAACTCTCAGCATTACTCTGCCACTTAAAATCGCAGGTAATCCGCTGCTATTCATCCAGCACCTTGAAAAAGCAACTCAGATCAAAGCGCTCATGCTGAGCAGCAATGAAACGATCAAGCTCTGTCAGACCATCGTACCGGAAAAACTTACCGCCATTGCCAAGAGCGTTTCAAAATTAGCACTTAACAGTTATGATCTGGGAACAGAGCGTATTACTAATTTTACAAAGCTTATCCGCCGGAGCTACGGTCTCAAGGAATTCGAGATTTCCTACATAGATCACGAATCCAGCGGAGCCAAGCCTTATTATAAGGCCAAAATCGTATCTTGCCGCGATAATTGCGTGGTTGTGCGTGAAGATACAATGCATCAGATACTTAAGAAGCTATCAGAAAAAATTCTGAGCGATTTGATCGCGCTGGAATTCTCAAGCCGCAATAATAACTGCTCCGAGCAACTGCTCAGACTCTCTGCGCGCATAAATGTCATGTCAAAAATCATAGATGATCGCTTTGACCCGGCAAATTTTGTACTGATTCTTCCCGATTCGATCAAATATCAAAGCAATTAAACACAGCTAAGCCACTGATTTAACTTATCTCTTAATAATTTATTAATGAAAAGTTGAAAAATAGGCAAATTTCAGGTAATATCATTACATAACGCTGACATCAAGAGACGATTTTTGAAGATAAATCAAAGCCTTACAGGCAATGATAACTACTTTCACTTTTCTGGCACTGTCTTTGCACTCTTGAGCGGCGAATAAAAAAATGAAACTCAAAACAAAAGGTAACTTACTTATGGCTGATAACGACAATAACAATTTCAATGAAGGTGATTATGTTGTGTACCCTGCGCATGGCGTTGGTATGATTGAGGGTGTTGAAACCCAGACAATCGGTGGGATGGAGATTAGCCTATACGCAATCAGCTTTAAACAAGACCGTATGCGTCTGAAAATTCCTGTCATGAAGGCACAATCAGCCGGCCTTCGTAAGATCAGCTCTGTTGACCGTATTCAGGATGCTATCCAGACATTGCAGGGCCGCGCCCGCATCCGCCGCACTATGTGGAGCCGCCGCGCACAAGAATATGAAACAAAGATCAACTCCGGCGACCCGGTATCTATTGCCGAAGTTCTTCGCGATCTTAAACGTAGCAATGATGACACCGAGCAGTCTTACAGCGAACGCCAGATCTACCAATCAGCTCTTGAGCGTTTGGCACGTGAAGTTGCCGCCGTTGAAAGCATTACAGAGATCAAAGCCTGCGAGCAGCTTGAAAACATTCTTAAGCCAGTGGAAAAGCCAATCCAAAAGGCTGCTGCTTAATCAGCTTAAACATTTGATATTAATCCGGCATTTGGAATTTTCTTTCTGAATGCCGGTTTTTTTTATATAATAAACTTACGATTCTGGGAATTCTCCCCTCCTCACCGATAAGTTTCCAATTATATAGTGTGCATTAAAGCCGATAAAAAACATCAGAGCTATAGCTACACCGATTTAGGTGGCTACCAGACGATCTGGGCAATTTCCAGTATCCATGGCGATATTGAGCGCCTGACCTCCCTTCATAATAAAATCATTAAACGCTTTCGCCTCGGCGATAAAATACTGTATCTGGGTAATTATACTGGCTATGGCGATTATGGCGCGGCCTGCATTAATGAAATGCTCGCCTTTCGCCGTCTTATACTGGCCACTCCAGGCGTGAGGCCGTCCGATTTTACTTATCTACGCGGCACACAAGAGGAAATGATGCATAAGCTACTCCAGCTGCCTTTTGCGCCCAATCCCGTGGATTGTTACCTTTGGATGCTTGGTAATGGTCTCGCCAATACGCTCTATTCCTATGGGATGTCGCCGCATGATGGTATTGAGGCGTGTCAGCGCGGCATAGTTTACCTCACCAAATGGATTGGCCGCCTGCGCGACACCATCCGCAAAAACCCGGGGCACGAAATATTTTCTACGCAGCTCGTACGCGCGGCCTATACCGATATTAATGCCGATTACCCGATGCTCTTTGTGCATGCGGGGCTAGAGACCGATAAACCGCTCTCCGAGCAAGGCGACAAACTTTGGTGGGGCTCCAAGGATTTCGAAGCCATGGAAATCGCCTACCATCCCTTCCAAAAGGTTGTACGCGGCTATGACCCTGCGCACAAAGGACTGCACCTGAATTGCATCACGGCCACCATAGACGCCGGATGCGGATTTGGCGGCCCGCTAGTATGCGCAGGATTCAACAGCGCAGGCGAGACTGTCGACATCCTTGAAAGCGCTTGAAAGTGCTCAATGTCAGCTTAATAGCGAATCCCCCCCAAAAAACATTCTAAAAATGTAATCCAATCGGAACTCCCTAACGAATACAGTGTTGGTGAGTGTGAGAACGTTGTTTTTCAATTCACCGAAGGGCTTTCGAGCGAGGGCCGTATCATTCATAAATCCCGCTCGACCAGAGAAAGAAAAAAACATGGCACATATTGACGACCCCCAAACACAAAGAGCCAATCTGGATTACATCCAGACCTCCATGAATGCGCCTTTGCTTGAGAAAGA
>JBBKXC010000226.1:0-4826 GCA_037969275.1 Bdellovibrionales bacterium
ATCAGTAAATCATTCAAACCACCCCGCCGCGAAGAAGATTCCACGCGCGTGAATGAAAAAATAACATCAGAGCGTGTACGCCTGATTGATGAAGAAGGCGAAATGCTTGGTGTCTTCCCGACGAAAGCGGCCATTGAAAAAGCTTATGACGTTGGATTAGATCTTGTAGAGGTTTCCCCCAATGCCGATCCGCCGGTTTGTAAAATTCTGGACTACGGCAAATATAAATACGAATTGCAGAAAAAAGCCAACGAGGCGCGTAAAAAGCAAAAGACTGTCGATGTTAAAGAGGTCAAAATCCGCCCGGGTATCGAAGATCATGATTATCAGGTTAAAATGCGCAACGCGCGCCGGTTCCTTGAAGGCGGCGATAAGGTAAAGGTTACCATGCGTTTCCGTGGCCGTGAAATGGCGCACCAAGATATTGGCCTTAGGTTGCTTGACCGTATGAAAGCGGAGCTTGCTGATATTTGTAAAATCGAGCTTGAGCCAAAACTTGAAGGACGTCAGATTATAATGATACTTGGCCCTGTCATTGCTGTGTAATCGGCAGCGTCATTGGATCCTATAAATCTCTATAACCCTTTGTCCCTCCCGCAAATTTTGGGATATTTCGGGACTATTTGCGGCATCATTGCCTTCCAACAAAAAAGCGATACCAGAATGCGCATCTTCGTATGTTGCATGTCATGCTTTATTGTCACGCATTTTATTATGCTGGGCAGTTACGCGGCGGCGATTAGCTGCGGCTTGGCCGCAACGCGCTGGGGGCTTTCTATCTTTGCTTCTATCCGTAAAAAAGCAAAATTTTTCGTTCCGCTTTATGTCGCTTTATTTATCTTGAGCGGAATTTTTACATACCGAGAATGGATCGACGCGTTGCCGGTTATAGCCTCGATTAGCGGCACCTATGCGCTTTTTTGCTGTGAAAAATTAAAGCTCAGAGTCGTCTTGATGATTGGTGGGGCGTTCTGGATGCTCCATAATTTTCTGGCGCTCTCCTATGGCCCCTTTGTGATGGAGACATTTATTCTCTTTTCCAATGCGCTCATGATTTATAGATTGAAGGCAGAAAATAAAAAGCTGCCTGCGGATCCCGAAGGAAACTTTCTCACCCGCTTCAGCGGCGGGAGTACTATGGATAATCTCACCAAATAAAGTGATTTGCAGTATTCCTAAAGCAAATAACTATATTTATACGGCGCTTTCGATCCACTCGGCGAGCTGGCCTTTTGGCATACCGCCAACGCGCGTATCAACCACTTGACCATTTTTGAAAATCATCAATGTCGGCACGCCGCGCACGCCGTATTTTGTCGGGGCTTCGGGGGCTTCTTCGATATTGACCTTAACCACCTTAACCTTGCCTTGCATCTCTCCTGCAATTTCGTCAAGCAGAGGAGAAAGCGCCTTACATGGTCCGCACCATTCTGCCCAAAAATCAACCAGAACCGGCGAATCGGAGTCCAGTACTTCACTTTGAAAGTTATTGTCATTGACGGATGTGCTACCCATATCCTTATCCCTTCTTATTATTTAATTCGTATTTCGTGGTCATGCTTACGCTTATTAAAGTGGCGCGCGCAAAATATTTTTCAAGTCTATCTGATTCCATAGCGCTTCGGAAAGGCGCGGGTGAATTTATTTTAATTATTCACAGGGTCAATCCGCATTAAGCGAGGCCCATCTGTCCAAAGTAGGGCGCAGTGAATTTTGTGATCTGGATAAATTGCGCGCAAGGTATCGTGATAAGCACGGAGCTGGTTCTTATAAATTTGCGGGACATCTTCCGGCGCGCTGGGCGGCGGGCGGTTGGTTTTGAAATCAACAATCCAGATATCGTTTTGTTCAATATGAAGACGGTCAATCTGGCCGCTGATGAGCTCGTTGCCATGAATGAGGCCGGTAATCGGAACTTCCGCTCTGGAGCCTGGGCCAAAGAGCGGCGCGAATTCGGCGTCATCTAAAATGCGCAAAACTTCCTCGGCTATGTTAGCGCGAATAGACTCCGCTAAATCTGCGCCGTAGCGATTTAGAAAATCACGGGCGCTGTCTGCCCTAATGTCATAGGGCGTATCGGGCAGGAACTGCAAAAGCTTATGCGTGAGATTGCCGCGCAAGAACCGCCCCTGATTGGCCGCGTTTAAGGGCGAGAGGGCCGCTGGCTCGCTCTCGGATGGACGCGAGGGCACGAGGGGCTGCGGCGGACTTGCTTCTTCAGGCGCGGGCGTGAAAAGCCATGCGGGAAGGGGGGCGGCTTTACTATTATCCTCTATAGCCTGCTTTGGCGTGCGGTCGGCAGTGTCCTCTTGCGCATTTTTCAAACATAAACCGCCATTCTCTAGCGACGCAGTATGCGGCGAGCTTTCAAGACCTCTGCGGATATAATTATACCAGCATTCCTCCACGGGCTCGCGCTTGCCTTTATACCCCATGACATAGAGGCGGTCTTCGGCGCGGGTCATGGCGACATAAAGAAGGCGGCGATATTCCTGCTCGTCTTTGACATCAAGCGTTTCTCGCGCGTTATTAAAGACATCGAAATCCATATTCTTACGTGGTGACCATATCGGCAGCGGCAAATGGGTTTTATGCGGCCAGAGCAATCGGCGATCACTTTTCCCCGATGCGCCGCGGCTGGTTCTGGTGGTGTCGGGCATAATAACGATAGGCGCTTGCAGACCTTTTGATCCATGCACGGTCATGATGCGCACTTGCCCGCCAGATTCGGCCAGCTCACGCTTGATTTGTGCATTGCCTGATTTTTGCCACTGCAGATAAGCTTGTAAGCCCGGCACATGATCTTCTTCGAAGCGCAGTGCGGCGCTCAAGAGTTCATCGAGCGGGTCAAGTGCGTCTTGACCAAGGCGGCGTTTAATGGCGCGAAGTCCGCTCACATTATCGGCGGGGCAAGGACGCGCTAAGGCGGCGCTGAAAAACTCAAAGGGGTGCATATGTGCGCCCGCTTGAATGAAGCTTTCGAGATAGGCGGTTATCTCTTGATGCTGCGGGTCGCGGCGCAGCGCTTCCCAGAGAGAAGATTTGCGTTTATGGGCCAGTGCAAAAAGCGCATCTTCATCAAGGCCAATAAGCGGCGATTTCAAAAGGCAGGCCAGCGTCAAATCATCAATCGGCAGCAACGCAAATTCGGCCAAGGCCAGCACATCTTGCACCGCAAGCTGTTCATTCAAAATCATGCGATCATGACCCGAGACAGGGACGCCAAGCGATTTTAATTGGCGGATAAGCTGGTTCACAAAAGCCGTTCGCGTGCGCACCAAAATCATAATATCACCCGCCTCTATTGGGCGGTCATGACTCTCCAGAATTTCTTTGCCATCAATCCAGCCCTTAATCGTAGTGGCAACGCTTTTTGCACAAAGCCCGGCCCCGCTGTCGCCTTCGGTAACTGTGAGCGGCGGCTCCCATGGATCGTATTCTTCCTGAGCGCTGGTATTTTCAAAGAGCGGCCATAGTTCAACGCGACCTGCTTGATTGCGGCGATGAGAAATATGCTCGACCTCCGCAAAGCCCGGATCAAAGGCGAGATCCTCTTGGCGGAAGACCAGATCAACCGCTTCTAAAACGCTGCGCGTCGAGCGGAAGGAGGTAAACATATCCACCTTGTCCCAGTCTTGACGCGCAGCAGTGATGCGGCTTTCGAAATGGTCTCGCATGGTTTCAAATTCCTCGGGCGAGGCGCGCTGGAAACTATAGATGGATTGTTTTTCATCGCCTACGGTAAAGACCGTGCGTGTTAGCTCGTCATGCGCGCCAGCGCCGCTGAAAAATTCTTCGGCCAGCGCCTTGATGATGGTCCATTGATCGGGATTGGTATCTTGTGCTTCGTCAATCAAGATATGTTCTAGCCCCTGATCGAGTTTATACAAAACCCATCCGGCCATGTTGTCACTCAAAGATGGCTGCGTGTCACCGCAGAGCAAACGCCCCGTCAAAAGGATCAGATCGTCATAGTCGAGCGCATTTTGCCGCGCCTTAAGTGTTTGATAGTTTTTCAAGATTCGCCCGCCCAGCAAAAATAGATCGCGGGTCAGTAAGGTGCATTGCACTTTTTTGAGCGTTTCATTGATATCAAACACGCGCTGCGATTCGCGCTCAAGGGCTTCTACGAGATGAGGATTGGCCTTTGCGGGTTTGGTTGTCATCAAGGTTTTGTAGATTGTCTTTTTATCCGTGAGATACGCGCCTTGATAAAAATCAAACTGCGCGGCGCGGCCATCTACGTCCAGTTCAAACCATTTCGCGATGACCAAGCCGCGATCATTGTCGGTGGATTTATCGCTTTCGCACAAAACGCGGCATGCTTCGCGCAGCAGCGGCTCTTCAAAGCATTCGCTCTCACAAGCCTGCGCAATAATCATATCCGGCGTTTGGTTTTCCACCACGCCAATAAAGGCGCAAAGCTGTGTGTAAAAAGTCGCCAGCATTTGCTCATTGCTTTGGCTGCCGATAATTTTTTCAAGCTGCGCACGCTCCTTGCCAAGCTCGCGCAAGAGCCCAGTAAAGCTGTCCTCGTCAATGGTGGACGCGATAGTATTGAGCGCCTCAGCCAACCAGCCGGATTTTTCATTCGCGGCCTCGGTGTAAACATCTTTGCGCGCTTGTTCCATTAAAGCGGCGGCGGTATTTTCATCAAGCACGCTAAAGCCGGGCGCTATGCCGGCCTCAAGCGGAAAGCGCCCCAGGACAGATTGGCAAAAGGAATGGATGGTCATGATTTTAAGGCCGCCCGGCGTATCAATCACTTGGGCAAATAATTTGCGCGCCGCCGTGATTTCATCGGTGCGTGGGACGCGCCCCAAAAG
>JBBKXC010000227.1:0-4346 GCA_037969275.1 Bdellovibrionales bacterium
AGCTGTGCCTTCGAGTCGTCATTGCGCTTCCAAGGGTTTATAACGTTGCCGAAATAGCTGGTTGTATTGGACGAGCCCATTGCGAACTCATCAAGAGCAACCTTGCCCAGCATAACCATGCCGTCATCCAGCATATTTTGAGAGACCGTTGATTCATATTCAGGAATAAAGCCCTCGAGAATTTTACTCGAAGCCGTAGTTTGAACACCTTTAGTGCAGTAAAGGTCTTTCATCGCAATTGGAATACCCTCCAAAATGCCGACTTTTCCAGATGCGCGGCGCTCGTCAGAGGCTTTGGCTTGCTTTAAAGCAAGCTCCGGTGTTTCAACGATAAAGGCATTGAGCTCGCGCGCGCCTTCCATGGCCGTTATATGTGCCTGCGTCAGCTCAACCGATGTAAAGTCTTTTTTCTTCAGACCCTCGAGAGCTCCGGCAATGGTAAGATGTGTCAATTTAGTCATGTGTGTTACTTCCTTTTAACAAAATTTGTGCGATCGCGATGTCGGAAATGCCAACAAGTGTTAGCGCGGCGCCGAGGACCATGCCGAGCTCGCCGGAATCATCGCCCAGCAATCCGCCCAATACATTTGGTACCAAAAGACTAGTGATGCCGGCGGCAGTCAATAAAATGCCCATAAATGTTAGAACCGTGCGGAGCAGGCGCTTTTTATTTTCCGGCAATTGGGAGAGGTTTTGTGCCATTTTTACTCGATTACCTTCGGTACGACAAAAAAGCCTTGCAGACTTTCGGGCGCGTTGGCCAGAACTTTATCCTGACAATCGCCGTCGGTAACCTCGTCTTTGCGCAGGCGTAAATCGATATTGGCGACATTGGCCAAAGGCTCTACATTATCGGTATCAACTTCGGAAAGCTGTTCGATAAAGCCGATTATGGCGCTGAGCTTTTTGGCGGTTGCCTCGGCGTCTTCGTCTGTAACGGCGATGCGCGCGAGATTGGCTACTTTCAAAACAGTCTGTTTATCAATCGACATTTTTAGTTACTTCCTTTTATTTTTACAGTGCGTTACTGCGCTTTTTGCGTATTTTTATACGCGTCGCCGCTTGTGCCTGCTATAAAAGCAAAATTAAGCGACTATACTGAGCTAGTAATAAGGTTTTGCAGGAAAAATGACAATAGGTTTATTAAGAGATATTGCGGATAAACGGCCAAAAGATGTGCGGCTTATGGGGCTTGATATCGGCAAAAAGACAATAGGGGTTGCACTCAGTGATCCAGCGCAAGGGCTGGCCACGCCATTAAGGACCATCAAACGCACTAAATTCACGAAGGACATTCTGCTTTTACAAGAAATCATAAATGATTATGAGGTTGCAGGGTTTATTTTAGGGCTGCCCATCAATATGGATGAAAGCGAAGGTCCGCGCGCGCAGTCCATCCGCGATTTTGCCGCCGAATTTGTGAGATACCCTGAAATAGTGGGGGAAAACCCTTGGGTCGCACTATGGGATGAGCGTTTTTCGACGGTTACTGCTGAAAACTACGTCCATGGCTCGGTTAATAAGCGCAAAGCCAAGGATAAGGGCATTTTGGATAAGCTCGCCGCGCAGGTTATTTTGCAAAGCGCGCTTGATTATATCGAGAAAAGTTAGGTTAGCGTAATTGGCCGTAGCGCATAAGCTCATGGCCGTAATTGCGCATCCAGTGTTCACCCTCAACAAAATCGACAGACATATCGCGGCAGAGATTCCAAAAACGCGTGCTGTGGTCTAAATGCACGAGATGGGCGACTTCATGGGCAACAACATAATCGAGTGCCAGTGTCGGTGCAAAGATTAGGCGCCACGAAAAGGAGAGCTTCCCATCAGCGGAGCAACTGCCCCAGCGGCTCTTGGTGTCGCGGATTTGTACGGATTTAATTTTCTTCTTAAGGATAATGGCCTTGGCCTTGGCAATATCGGTGATGATCTCGCGGGAATAATCTTTCAAGAATCGCTCTATGCGCACCGAAGGATCTTTTTTATTCGTATGGACATAAAGGCGGCGGGGGCTAAGTTCAATCTCTGTTGTTTGAAGGCTTGGGTCATAGTTTATAACGATGCGGCGATCAGAGCCTAGAATCGGTATAATGCGGCCATCTTTATAAGGGATTGGCGCCGGAAGCTCCATCATGGCTTTCTTGATCCATGTTTCATGGAACTTCATGAAGTCATGTGCCTTATTCAGGCTAACGCCTTTGGGGATAACAAGATTGACAACGCGATCCTTTGGATCAAGACGCAAGGCAAGTCTACGCGCACGGGGCGAGTGCTTAATCCGTATATTTGACGGTAATTCTTCTTCTAACCTGCTCAGCATATTTGCACTATGCAACAGCGAGAACCCTCTTGTCCAGATCGCATTTACCGCAATGAATAAATGGGTTGAAAGTCGAGGTTTTGCCAAGGTCTTGCTCATGTTTGGCTACCCATTCACGCCCAGCCGATAGGCCTCTTGCATATAATTCATTGATCCATTTTGGTTCAGCGTTCATTTTACTGGTGTCATCCCAGTGCGGTTCATGCTCCATCTCGATCACATGAACATTGATTTTGCCATCACGCCTAATTTTTGCGAGTTCGTTATAAACCTCATCATGGAGGAATTCGACGCCGTTTATCTGAACTTTTTGTGTGAGCGGCGTAAGCGGACCATCTGGTTGTTTGCTCAGCATTACAACCAGCAAATCAGTGTATTTACCATTGAGAGCGGGTTGCAGGGGCGGGTTGAACACGTAACCGCCATCGATATATTCTTCGCCGCCCTTGCTGTGGGTTCCGATAAGCGTGGCTGACGCTGCGATAGCGTCAGCGTCAATTTCAGGATTGCGGAAAATTTTCTCACTTAGAATCGCGCCGCCAACTGATTTTTTAACCTTGCTAGCGCCGATAAAGGTCTGGATCGGGCCTTTTTTAATGACATCCCAATTCGGAACAGCGCTATTCATGCGGTTTTTAATATCGCCGGATTGTGTAACGACGCCAAAGAACTGCGCAAGTTGCCCCATGCTTTCCATGTTGGAAAGATGATTGGTTGGAAGATTCGGGTAATGGATGGGTCTTATCAGGAAAGGCGCGTAATGCGTGGCGCTACGGGCAAAGTTATGGGTGAGTGTGGAGTTTTTAGCGTCGCACGCAACATTATTCCATGCTTCTCTAAGCAAGCTCGGCGCCAATTCAGGCTTACCAGCGTTTAAGGCGTAGCTTAAAGGCGCAGCGTTAAAAGCGCCGGCGCTCACGCCGCTAATACCTTTAATGTCTTTGAGAATATCGGCTTCCTGAAGGGCCTGAATCACTCCAGCTTCAAAAGCGCCGTGAGAACCGCCGCCTTGCAGACCCAAAAATATTTCACGGCGCGCGGCGTTCTGATTCCCCTGGAAATCTTCTTTTAGTTTTTTATTATTTTCGTTACATGCTCCCTGCATGTATCTACTAGAACTGATTCCGCAATTCTTTGCCACAAAATGCCATCTTGCAGCGCACAACTAAATGCTTGGTTTTCCAGTGTTACTGTGGTGTCGGCGCTATAATCTTGCAGTATCTCTTTGAAATAGAACGACTTCTGCCTAAACCAACTCGCCGGTGACAAAGACAGGTTTCAGCTTTTCTTTTTTGTAAGTTGCGGCCGTTTCTTTGTAGCTTTGCGGGCGCTCTTCCTTCAACCAGCGACGAATCGCGGCAATGCCGTGCTTGTCGCGGTTATAACGTGTCGGCGCAAGGTCGGGAACTATTTCGAAATCAGCAGGCGGCACAGGGTCTTTATCCGGATCAAATTCACGGATAAAGTGACGAATGCGGGGCATGATTTCTTCGCGCCAGCGTTTGCCATTGAAAATACCGTAATGGCCGCAATCTAGCTGGAAGTGGTGATACTGTTTACGCTGAGAGAGACCGTAGCACATCTCATGCGCCGCCGTAGTCTGGCCCCGCGCGGAAATATCGTCTTTTTCGCCCTCTATAGTCAAAATAGCCGTATGACGGACGTCTTGCGGACGCACATCAACGAGGCGATCACTAAGTGGATCGCGCCATTTCATTTTATAGCGCGGCAGAGCGTGGGTCTGAAAAACAGTTTCGACAGTCTGGAGGTAAAACTCCGCCGGAATATCCATGACCGATAAATATTCATCGTAAAATCTGCGATGGGCAGCCGCAGAATCGCCATCACCATTAATGAGGTGGTGGTAGAACTGCATATAAGAGCCCACATGACGATCGAGATTCATCGACATAAATCCGGATAACTGTAGAAAGCCGGGGTAAACTTTACGGTATCCACCAGGGTAATAAAACGGAACTTGATGAACAACCTTCTTCTCGAACCATTCCAGAGGGCGCGTTTCGGCAAG
>JBBKXC010000228.1:0-10069 GCA_037969275.1 Bdellovibrionales bacterium
CGCTTGATCTTCCTCTATGAGGCGCGAATCGCGGATATCTTGTTTCGAAACTGTCTTCATGGCTGCTTTCCTAGCATACGCGCGACATAACGCGCAAGCATATCGATCTCCAGATGTAAATTATCGTCCTTTGCGCATTGCCCTAATGTCGTATGCGCGAGGGTATGGGGAATGATATTGACTCCAAAGCTGCTCTCGTCAACCTCATTAACGGTCAAAGAGACGCCGTCCAGCGTGATAGAGCCTTTTGGTGCAATGAAGGGCATAAGCTGCTCTGGCGGTGCAATGGTAAGGCGCCAGGATTCGCCCTCCTTACGTATCGCGGTGATTTTGGCGAGATCATCAATATGCCCATAAACCAGATGGCCGCCGAGCTCATCACCAAGCCGCAGAGAAGCCTCAAGATTAACTTTAGTGCCTATTTTCCAGTTTCCAATCAGCGTTTTATCAAGCGTTTCTTGCGAAACATCAATAAAGAAGCTTTGATCGCTCTTTTCAATAACTGTTAGGCAGCAGCCAGCGCAGGAAATCGAGGCACCGATCGCTTCGCGCGCGATATTTAGGGCGCTCACGGCAATTTCAATGCGCCGCCCCTGTGCTTGTTCGCGCACAGAAATAACGCTGCCAATATCCTGTACCAATCCGGTAAACACGTTAATGCGCCTTTCTTGAAAAAATATCGAGCCGCTCATCGCCAAGGCGGACGCTCTGTTTTAGGGACAGATGCGGCGCTTCGTCAAGGTTTTCTAAGAAAAGCCCGCCAAAACTGTCTTTGCCCCGCCCGATAATTTTAGCCGCGCGGAAAATGGCAATCTCGTCATAGTAATTTTCCTTTATGAAGGAGGAATGTAGACTTGGGCCACCTTCAACAAATAAACGTCGTACACCTTCTTCAGCCAATAAGGTAAGTATCGACTTTAAAGCCATTGATTTAACTTTGAAAAGACGAACATTAGCGTTTTTAAGTGCTGCTTCATGTGACGCGTCACCGCTCTCATATACGATCCACAGTGGGTCATTGAGTGCGGATTGAACCAGCTTTGAACCAAGTCCAATGGTGAGGTTGGTGTCCGCAACAATACGCACAGACTTATGCACAAGTCCATCCACACGCGTGTTCAGCATTGGGTCATCTGCGTTCACCGTGCCAATCCCGACCATAATGGCATCATGCTGCGCGCGGAGCTGATGCGCCTTACGGCGACAGAGCGCGCCCGTGATCCATTGGCTCTTTCCATTCTCAAGCGCAACCTTACCATCAACGCTTGTGGCCGTTTTTAATGTAACAAATGGGCGCTGCTCAGTTTGGCTTAAGATGAAGCCCCTATTCATGTCCAGCGCTTCGGTTTCACAAACGCCCATAGTAACCTGAATTCCGGCGGTCTCCAGCATAGAGACGCCCTTGCCAGCCACCTCTTTATAAGGATCGGCGCAGGCGATAATGGCGCGCGTAATACCAGCGTCAATAAGAGCTTTGGCGCAGGGCGGGGTTTTACCGTGATGGGCGCAGGGCTCGAGCGTTATGTAGGCGCTAGCGCCTTTCGCGGCGACCCCAGCCATACGCAGCGCCTCGGTCTCAGCGTGAGGCCGGCCGCCATCTGCTGTACGGCCAACGCCAATAATACGGCTATTTTTGACGATGACACAGCCAACACTCGGGTTAGGCGCGCTGCGTCCAAGGCCGCGCCGCGCTAGCGACAAAGCAATGCGCATATAGTGACGATCATCAGCCATTATTTGCTGCGAGTTTTTGTGCTTTTTTTGATTTTTTGTCCTGCAAGGTTTGAATGTCCTCAAGGAATTCATTGAAATCCTCAGGCTTCCGGAAGTCTTTATAGACGGAGGCATAGCGGATATAGCCGACTTCATCGAGATCCATCAATGCCTGCATGACCTCGGCGCCAATCTGGCGGGATTCCAGTTCTTGCTCACCTTGAGATTCAAGTTTTCGGACGATACCTGTTGTTACGCGCTCAATTTTTTCGAAATCAATCGGGCGTTTTTGCAAGGCTATCTGCATGGATTTGATGATTTTATCGCGATCAAAGGGCTGTCTGCGGCCCCCTGATTTTATGACATTCATCTCGCGGAGCTGAACACGCTCAAAAGTTGTAAAGCGCTGCTCGCAAGCTGGACAAGAACGCCGGCGGCGAATAGAGGCATTATCCTCTGTTGGCCGGGAATCCTTGACTTGCGTCTCTTCACTTCCACAAAACGGGCAGCGCATCTTAGGTAATCCTTACATTGCGCCGTAGATCGGGAAACGATCACAGAGCGTTTTCACTTTGGCTTTAACCGCACTTTGAACGGCGTCATTGCCCTCAGAGCCATTGGCAACAAGGCCATCGAGAACCTCGAGAATAAGATTGCCAATTTCCTTCCATTCCGCAGGGCCAAAGCCGCGCGTTGTCCCTGCTGGCGTACCAAGGCGAATACCTGATGTTACAAAAGGCTTTTCAGGGTCATATGGCACAGCATTTTTGTTACAGGTAATACCAGCATGCTCTAGCGCATCATCAGCGGCTTTGCCTGTTAATTTCTTGGGGCGAAGGTCAACGAGGACGATATGCGAATCTGTTCCTCCAGTAACAATATCAAGCCCGCCCTCAACCAGCGTTTCCGCTAGAATTTTAGCATTGCTGACAATGTCATGGGCATATTGTTTGAAATCAGGACGCAGCGCTTCGCCAAATGCAACGCATTTACCGGCAATAACATGCATAAGTGGGCCGCCCTGTAAGCCAGGGAATACAGCGGATTGAATTTTTTTATAGATAGCCTCGTCATTCGTCAGAATAACGCCGCCGCGCGGTCCGCGCAAAGTCTTGTGCGTTGTCGATGTTGTTACATGGGCGTGTTCAACCGGGTTCGGGTAAGACCCACCAGCAATAAGGCCCGCATAATGCGCCATATCAACAAAGAGAATAGCGCCGACCTTATCAGCAATCTCGCGGAAACGCTTCCAATCAATAACGCGTGGATAGGCTGATGCGCCTGCAATAATCATTTTAGGCTTGTGCTCGACAGCCAATTTCTCGACTTCATTATAGTCAATCAGGCCGTCTTCTTTACGGGTACCGTATTGAATGGCATTGAACCATTTACCGGATTGCGCTGGCGCAGCGCCATGGGTCAAATGACCTCCAAATGCGAGGCTCATGCCGAGAATAGTATCGCCAGGTTGAAGCAGGGCAAGCATTACAGCGCCGTTCGCTTGTGCGCCCGAGTGCGGCTGCACATTCGCATATTCTGCGCCAAAGATCTTTTTAACGCGGTCAATGGCTTCTTGCTCGATCACATCAACATTCACGCAGCCTTGATAATAGCGCTTACCCGGATAACCTTCGGCATATTTATTTGTTAAAACAGTGCCTTGCGCTTCTATTACGGCGCGGGAGGTAATGTTTTCCGAAGCAATAAGCTCAATCTGGTCTTGCTGACGCGTCAATTCATCCTGCACAGAATTGAAAACCAGTGGGTCAACATCCTTAAGGTGGCTCTCGAAGAAGCTTTCGAATTGATTGCTAATGTGTTTGGCTGCGTTGCTCATGATCTATCCTCTATTTATTTTTAAGTGCTTGGTTGTTGATTTTATCAATGCGGCGCTCATGGCGGCCACCTTCGAATTCGGTAGTCAAAAATGCTTCGACGATATCAAAGGCCGTCTCAAGCCCCGTTATCCGCTCGCCCAAGGCCAGTACATTTGCATTGTTGTGCGCACGCGTCAACCGCGCCATAGTAGAATTAGTGCAAAGCGCAGCGCGAACTTCAGGGTGACGGTTGGCAGCGATTGAGATGCCTATGCCCGTGCCGCAAATGAGTATGCCCGTTTCTATTTCTCCGCCGCGAATGCGCTGAGCCATTTCATGGGCAAAATCGGGGTAATCGACAGAGTCAGGGGTGTCTGTTCCAAGGTTAATCCATTCGATGTTATCGAATTTAGCCATGATGGCATCTTTGTAGCGAAACCCGCCGTGATCGGCTGCAATAGCAATTTTTGTTTTCATAGTGGATATATAGGCTCGCAGCCCCCTAAAATCAAGGGTTTTAAGCAATAATACCTTTCTTTTTTAGCACATATTCAAGCCGCCTTATGGCGTTGGCCTTCAATGTGGCCTCACCGGCATTGATAGGGCCTTGAATTATAATTTCGGTTAAGCTGGCTATATCCATGGCGGACACCTTCACGATATTGCCAACCGGAGAAAACTCTATGATGATCTCGCGACCTTGTAAGGATTCTTTGCTCATAATTTTTTTAACCACAAAGTGGGCTCGCCTCCAAGAATTATTTTAATCCATCTTGGTGTCTTCGTATCTTGGTGGTAAAAATAATAAAAAGGAATCAATCATGGCCGCAGAAAAACAAGCATCCCATACTTTCGAAATCCCGAAATTCGACTGGAAAGACCCATTCATGCTGGATGAACTCCTCAGCGATGAAGAGCGGATGATCGAAAAAACAGCGCGAGACTTTGCACAAGAGCGCCTAATGCCCGGAATAACCGAGGCTAATCGCCATGAAAAATTCGACCGTGAGATTATGCGTGAAATGGGCGGGCTTGGCTTGCTTGGCCCGATGATTGACGGATATGAATGCGCGGGCGCTACTTATGTAGCCGCCGGGCTTATTGCGCGCGAGATGGAGCGAGTCGATAGCGCTTACCGCTCTTGCTACTCTGTGCAATCGTCACTTGTGATGTACCCAATCTGGATGTTTGGCTCGGAAGAGCAAAAGCAGGAATATCTGCCCAAACTTGCCAGAGGTGAGTTTATAGGCTGCTTTGGTTTAACCGAGCCTGATGGCGGCTCTGACCCGTCGAATATGCAGACCCGCGCAAAAAAAGTTGATGGTGGGTATAAAATTTCCGGTGCCAAGCAATGGATTACCAATTCTCCGATTGCTGATGTATTTGTCATTTGGGCAAAGCTTGAAGATGGCAGCCTTGGTGGTTTTATCCTTGATAAGGGTATGAAGGGTTTAGAAGCGCCAAAAATCGAGGGTAAATTCTCGCTGCGCGCCTCACCAACGGGCGGGATTATGATGGACGAGGTTTTTGTCCCCGATGATAAAAAAATGCCCAAAGCTAATTCTCTTAAAGCGCCCCTACTCTGCCTCAATTCGGCGCGTTTTGGGATCGCATGGGGCGTTATAGGCGCAGCGGAAGATTGCTGGCATAGAGCGCTTGAATATACGCAAGACCGCATCCTATTCGGTAAACCGCTCGCGGCGCAGCAGCTTATCCAGAAGAAACTGGCCGATATGCAGACCGAGATTACACTTGGTCTCACAGCTTGCTGGCGTTTGGGACGCCTTCGTGATGATAACCGCGCCGCGCCAGAGGCTATTTCGCTTCTAAAGCGTAATAATTGCGGTAAAGCGCTCGATATTGCCCGTGTCGCGCGTGATATGCTCGGCGGTAACGGTATCTCTGATGAATATCACGTTATTCGCCATGTGATGAATTTAGAAGCTGTGAACACCTATGAGGGGACTCATGATGTTCATGCCCTAATTCTTGGCCGCGCAATGACGGGACATCAGGCTTTTGGGTAATTATTCTTGCCGAGCCTGACTTACCTTGGGTTCACCAGCAACTATGGCGGTGAAAATAATGGCTAAGCCTGAAATAAAGGGAAGGTAGCCGTACAGCAAAATGCTGTAATCACCAAAGTAAAACAGGTCGTAGAGCGGCACCATAAGGATCACCAGCGGGAAAAATAATATGCTGGCAAATGTGGCCTCCAGAAATTTGGAAAAGCATATATACAGGTTCATCGGGATAGCCTTAAGGACATCCAGCGGATGCCCCGAAACCGGCGACCAATTGTTACGATAGCCGCTACCGTTCAAAAATTCGGAAAGCCTATCAACACATATAATAAGGCAGAGCGTAATGGCCATGACGCAAATACATGCGCCTATAAGAATAACAATATTTGAGAGAATCGATCGTTGATGGCGATTGTTTTTGCGGCGCTTACCCTTCATGAGGTCCATATTTTGGCGCGTCATGGCTCTAATACACCATAGCTTGGTGAGGGCGGCTCTTGCCGCAAATCAGGTGTGACACCGCCCTTAATAGCGGCCAGAATGTCTTGCGGATTTTCTCCTGTTTCCAATCGCTCCAATATAGCGAGGCGGGAATTAAAATGCTCATAAGCGGAGTTCATTGAAAGTGAAGATTGGCGTGCAAATTCCCCAGAAAGCGCATCATCCAACAAATAGTCTTTTACAGCCTTTACAGCTGTCGCCGAGGCTACAGCGGCATCACGCTCTTCTAATAAAGACTCATAACAGTTTTTAAAGTGAATGTATGGCGCGCCGCCAATTTCTTGCGGGGTGTGCGGATATGCCGCCATATGTATATCGTTTAGATATGATTGAATAAGATTGGAGGCAAATGCACCCGCCAACAATTTACCTTTATTTGACAAGGTTAGAACCCGCCGCTGAAATTAGCTTGTGAAGCCCAGAAACGTTCCAATGATTTCAAGGTGGTGTTGAGCGCAGTCAATTTATCATCCGATATGTCGGTACCCTTGATTTTATCTTCGTGGCGCTGGAACATAGCAGTGATTGCGTCTTTGAGCTCTTTGCCTTTAGGTGAGAGGCGTACGCGAATTGAGCGTTTATCATGCACAGAGCGCTCTTGCATAAGGTATTCGTTCTCGACCATCTTCTTAACGTTATATGACACGTTAGAGCCAAGGTAGTAACCGCGGATGGTCAACTCACCAACCGTCATCTCATCGTCGCCGATGTTAAAAAGGATCATGGATTGAACGTTGTTGATGTCCTGAATGCCCTTTTTATCCAGCTCCACTTTCAACACATCAAGAAAATGACGGTGAAGACGCTCGATCAATTGAATGGCTTCGTAATAAGGCGTGTCGATGGTCACTGCATTAGTCTCCGGATCTGAATTGAATTGATTTGATATTCGAAATGTTTAGATAAGCTTATTCATAAAATTACCACTAAAAGAATAAAGCACTTCTTAATAAAGACCAAGAATTTTTTATTTTAGCGTAAGCAGAGCGCGACAGCCTTTTTAAACACTGTTGGAAAATCATTGGGCTCAATATGCGAAGCCTTTTCCCAGAAATAGCCTTTGGGCGTTGTAAGGCCCTGCGTTTCAAAACTGATGATATCTAACTTAAGATCAAAATGGGTGAAGACATGACGTATATTTTCCTTTGAGACTGGCATCTCCAAAGCATTAAAAAAATCTAGATGTTCCGGCTCTTTATCGGCCCATTCTCCTGTGGGGAGTCCCAGCATACCGCCAAGCAACGCTTTTTCATCTCTGCGATGAAGCAGGACATTGCCCCGCCCATCTTTAATCCAGTAAACATAGCCGCGCCGCTGCGGTTTGGGCTTTTTGGCAACGCGGGCTGGTAATTGCTCCTGCTCCCCAGTTTTTTCGCCGTGCAAAAACTCGTAATTGGACATAGCCCGCATTTGGGCGATCTTGGCGTGCAGATGGTTGCGCCTAAATCCATGAGGCTTTGGGCAAAATCTCCAGGACGCTGTGCCTTATTAAAGATAAGGGCTGCGGCCTGTTTCATTTCCTTTTTACCCCCGGGCATAGGCGTTTTGATGGTGAAGAGCCGCGCCATGATCCGCTCGATATTCCCATCCACAACGGTTTCGGAGTGGTTATAGGCAATGGCTGCAATGGCGGAGCTTGTGTAATCACCTATGCCGGGCAGCGCTTCTAGACCCTCTTTCGTGGCCGGAAATATGCCCTGATATTCATGAGTAACAACTTGCGCGCATTTATGAAGGTTACGGGCACGGGCGTAATAGCCAAGCCCCGCCCATTCGCGCATTACCTCTTCTTTGTCGGCGGCAGCCAAGTCTTGAACGCGCGGCCAGCGGGCTATAAATTTAAGGAAATAAGGTATTACGGCCTGCACGGTGGTTTGCTGGCACATAATCTCCGAGAGCCAGATTGCATAGGGATCTGGCTTTTGACCTTTCTCGAACCGCCATGGTATCATTCGTCTGTGCTGGTCATACCAGTTCAGCATTTGTCCCCGTAATTCTTCGGCCTTTTTGTTAGATATCTTGATTGCGGTGGCTGAGCCTGTCATTTTCTTTTTCTACCATTCAACCTTAAATCGGATTTACGCATGCGCCCCGTCTCGGAAGCGACAGCCAAAGTAACCAATAGTGTATTCGGCCGCAAATATATTGCGCTTGGCCGCATTGTTTCGCAATGGTCAGATATAGTTGGCCCCGATCTCGCCAGCAAGGTGCAGCCCTGCGCGCTTAAATATAGAAACTATAAAGTGCGGCCCAAAAATCCAGAGGCTACGCTGGAAATCGCGACATCCTCGGCTTATGCGACAAAACTACATTATCAAAAAGATCTCATTCTCGAGCGCATTAACCAGATTTTCGGCGAAAAATGGATTACAGCGATCCGTTTTGTTAACGTCCCCGCAAACGTCGCAGAGCGTCCCAAAATCAAAAAAACGTCGATATTATCAAGCGATGAAAAAAAATATATTGCCGAAACACTTGATTATATTACCGATAACGAAGTAAGAAACAGGCTTGAGAATTTCGGGGAAGCGCTTTTCCTCGACAACCGCCAAAATCAGGAATGAAGTGATATGAAAGACAATGCGATCAATTTACGCTCCGGCAATGTGATTGAATACGAAGGCAAACTCTGCGCTGTCGTCAAAAATGATATTGTCCAGCCTGGTAAGGGCGCATCAGTCTCGCAGGTTGAGCTTCGTGACATTCGTACCGGGAACAAAATGAATATCCGCTTCCGTACGCAAGAAACTGTTGAGCGCGTTCGACTTGAGCAAGAGGATTTCCAATTTCTATTTGCCGATGGCGAAGATTATACATTCATGCATCAGGGTAATTTCGAACAAATCGTGGTCAAGCAAGACGTCATAGGCGACCAATCTGCATTCTTACAAGAAGGTATGAGCGTCGAGATCGAAACATATGAAGGCGAAGCACTTGGTGTGCGCCTCCCTAAAACTGTGGTGTTGGAAATTGCCGAGGCGGAGCCTGTTATTAAAGGCCAGACTGCCACAACATCTTACAAACCCGCTATTTCAACCACTGGAATTCGCGTTCTTGTTCCGCCCTATATTGATGTGGGCACGCGCATTGTTGTTAAGCCAGATGACGGTACATTCGTCGAACGTTCGAAAGATTAAAATATGGCCTCCCCAAACTCACCAAATATGAATTTAATGGTTCGCGCAGCCGAAAAGGCAGGGCGTTCGCTTATCCGTGATTTCGGAGAAGTTGAAAATCTGCAAGTGTCCTTGAAGGGCCCTGGTGATTTTGTGAGCGCAGCCGATAAGCGTTCGGAACAGATCATTTTTGACGAACTTATAAAAATCAAGCCCGGCTATAGTTTTTTGATGGAAGAATCTGGCCGCGTTGAAGGCGAAGATAAAGAGCATCTTTGGATTATTGACCCCCTCGATGGCACAACCAACTTCCTTCATGGCCTGCCGCATTGGTGCATTTCAATTGCCTTGCAGGATAAGGGCGAGATTGTTGCCGCTTTGGTCTATGATCCGGTAAAAGACGATCTCTTTACAGCCGAAAAAGGCAAGGGCGCTTATAACCGCCGCAAACGTCTTCGGGTTGCTGGTCGCCGCGATATGCAGATGAGCGCTATTGCAACGGGCGCCCCCCTCCGCACAATTAAAAATAGCGGCGTGCAATTTATTAAAGAATATGAAGCAGTGCAAGACCTCGGCGCCTCTATGCGCCGCTTTGGCGCTGCGGCTCTTGATCTTGCCTATGTTGCTTCTGGTGCTTTTGATGGTTTTTGGGAGCGTAACTTGAAGCCTTGGGACATTGCGGCTGGAATGCTTCTGGTTAAAGAGGCCGGTGGATTTGTTGCGGACATTGATGCCGACAACAAGGCTGTGCTCGAAACATGCAATATTGTCGCGGCTAATGAGCAACTGATCCAGCCATTGAAAAAGGCTCTTAGAGGATAAAACAATCTCATCGCCGCTCAATTGCCTGCTTAAACATAATTATGAGACAGATTGCTCTACTCTTAATCTTTTGCGT
>JBBKXC010000229.1:0-6061 GCA_037969275.1 Bdellovibrionales bacterium
TCCAACCCATCAGTTATGGTGGCCGCTGGGCTTGTTGCGCGTAAGGCGCATGCGCTTGGTATGAAGATTAAGCCTTGGGTGAAAACCTCGCTGGCGCCGGGTTCTCAAGTTGTAACCGATTACCTTGAAAAGGCCGGATTGCAAAAAGATCTGGACGCATTAGGGTTTGATCTTGTTGGGTATGGCTGCACAACCTGTATTGGTAACTCCGGCCCATTGGCTGATCCGATTCGTGAAGCCATTGAAAAACAAGACTTGACGGTGTGCGGCGTTTTGTCCGGTAACCGTAATTTCGAGGGACGTATTTCCCCGCATGTAAAGGCGAACTATTTGGCCTCTCCGCCGCTGGTTGTGGCTTATGCTTTGGCTGGTAATTTGCGCATTGATCTTGCGACCGAAGCTATCGGACAAGATAGAGACGGCAATCCCGTTTACTTAAAAGATGTATGGCCAAGCACGCAGGAAATCGCAGATACGGTAAAACAATGCCTGACGCCCGCTATGTTCCTTGAGCGTTATTCCAATGTGTTTAAAGGCACAGAAGAGTGGCAGGCGATTGGCGGCGGTAAAGCGACGCAAACCTATGATTGGAATGATGGCTCTACATACGTGCAAAACCCGCCGTTTTTTGAGGGTATGAAGGCCGAGCCTGCGCCGACCAGCAATATCAAGGGCGCTTACGCTCTGGCGATACTGGCCGATTCAGTGACAACCGACCACATCTCGCCAGCTGGCGCGATCAAGAAGGACAGCCCAGCCGGTTCTTATCTGGTTGATCACCAAGTGCGCCCGATTGATTTTAATTCCTACGGCTCACGCCGCGGGAATGATCGCATCATGACGCGTGGAACCTTTGCCAATATCCGCATTAAAAACGAGATGTTGGACGGTATCGAAGGTGGCTTTACTAAATATATCCCAAGCGGCGAGCAAATGAGTATCTACGAAGCCTCGATGAAATATCAGGCCGAAGGTACGCCATTGGTTGTGATCGCGGGTAAAGAATACGGGACGGGCTCTAGCCGTGATTGGGCGGCCAAAGGCACGCGATTGCTCGGCGTTAAGGCTGTTGTGGCCGAGAGCTTCGAGCGTATTCACCGCTCTAATTTGATCGGGATGGGAATTTTGCCGCTCCAGTTCAAAAACGGTGAAACGCGTCAGTCCTTAGGCATTAAAGGCACAGAGACATTCGATATTCTGGGTATTGATGGCGACATCAAGCCGCGTCAGGATATCTTGATGACCATCACCTTTGCCGATGGTACTAAAAAAGATGTCACGCTCATGTGCCGCATTGATACAGCCGATGAGGTGGATTACTACCGCAATGGGGGCATCCTGCACTACGTGCTCAGGAATATTGCGAAAGCGGCCTAGTTTATTCGCATAATTATTTGGTATTTGCTAAGACCCTTTTCATAAGTTTGAGAAGGGTTTTTTCTATGGTTAAGCAGCAATCAAAATTAAGAGACGCAGTGGATGTGATTTTTGCGCCTGCGGATTATTTGACTATTGATGGTGCGCCGGCTGGCTACAGCAAGCTTAGTCAGCGATTTAAAAAAATGGCAAAGCCAGAGAATCTTACGCTTATTGCAAGTAGTGCTTTAGCTATTAAGCTTAGTCCCTATGCGGCAGCTCAGATGGCCATTGTTCCCATGATTATGATGCCGGGTTTATACTTTGCTTATAAGGGGATTGCTAATGAGCTTTTTGAGGGTAATTATTACGATACCAAGGGCGCGGTAAAAAGCTTTGTGGATACCGACAAGGCAAACGGGGCTGTATTTCACGAAATTTGCGGCAGGGGTGTTATCGGGTTCATTTGCGTCTTTAACGGCTGTTGGCGTGGCAGCTGAGGCTTTGTCGGATGAGGGCTCCTTGCGCGCCGGCGCTGCGGCAGGATTAATGCTACTTCCCTTTATTGTTCAAAACTTTGGTCATTTTTGGCGTTCAAAACAGGTTTTGGATGGGAATTGGTCCATTACGGATAGTTTGCCGCCCGCGAAATCCAAAGAGGGCGTTGAGGCAAATTTAGGGGTGATGGAAATTGCCTAGGAGATAGATTAAATGGGAGGCGAGGTTTTAGCGTCCTTATTATTGTCTGAGCCGTCACTTGCGTCTTTATCGTCGCTCTCATCTTCATCCTCAAAATCCTCCTGCGCAGGTTCATCTTCCGGCGGGACGAGTATTTTGAGGCCCAGTCTTTCGGCTTCGGTGACAATCATATGAAACTCAGGTTTTTCAGGGCGGTAGCGCACCTCGTATGTACGCTCTAAATTGCCAACCTCTGCGGTGAGGCGGCCAAGTCTGCGGCCTGCCTCCGTGGTTTTCTTTTCGTCATCACTGCGGCGTTTAATAATGCCCATATAAAGTTTGATATTGTTCATGCCAACCATAAAGCCAAGCTGTGTTCCCTCAAGGAAGCAAGCCGCGGCGGCAAGGCATTGGGCGTAATTCAACGGATCTTTATCTTTAGTAGAGACGGAAAAGTTGAAGGTCGTGGTGCGGTTTGGCCCGCGCAGAATAACGCCGAATCGCGCCTGCTTCGGCTCCATATTTATCACCAGTGCTACATTCGAATCATAGCCGATTTTAACAACCTTACCGGCTTGCTTAAAAGCGTCTTCGGCCATAGGTAGCGATTTTTCATAGGCATGTTTATTGCGGGCATCGCATTTTTCGATGACATCCAGCAGCAAATGGTGCTCTCCAAATTCGTATAGAATCTGCCCCTTGTGATAGACGGCGATCCAACGCTCCGGGGTGTAGCGGTATTCGTAATCATTGACGATGGCTTCCCATGCGGCTTCCCAATCAAATGGCTTGCCACGCAAAAGGATAGAGCCGGAGGTCTTGTGGGACTTAACGAGGCGCGCCGCCATGCGAACGCAAGAATGCATATTATGAGCGCGGATAACAAAAACTTCATTGAGGTCTTTTTTTACACCCTCAAGCTCAACAACCATGCGATTGCTGAGTGCAATGATGGATTTTTTTTCATGTGTTTCCGGATCGGAATCATGAATTGAGAATTTTTCACGTAAAAGTGAAGAGTGAAAGCCTGACATAATTTCCTAAATACAAATTGCAATCCTAATTGCCAGTATACTATCACAATGCTTAAGCGGCTATGAATAATTCCAATTGTTGAAGCCTAGGCCGCCATGCGCGGAGCAGGCGCAGGAGCATTTTTCCAAAGTGAGTACAATCTCCGTGTTTCGTGAGAAAGCCATGTCTCGAGCCTGACGCGGTCCGGCAAATCGGCCAAATAAGCATTCATCATGATTTGGTATTCCGGCCCTTTTGAACCAATTGCGTTAAAATCATTAGCAATTGCTCGTCCGTGGCCAACTTGGAAGGGACGGTTGCTTGATCTATCTTCCATATAGGTGGAGCCCGCCTCAATCATCATGTCAGCGCTACCGAGCCAGCTTCCGGCCACTTCGCCTGCGGCGGCTGCAAAATCAAGCCCCAGCATGCTTTCAAGTACCATAGAGCCCAGCATGCCATCATATTCCGCCGGAAGCTGGTGGTTAGGATCGCTTTTAAGAAAAAGCGGGCCATTTTGATCCGGCTTATCCGGGTGCGGCGCACATTTCTGGATTTCTTTCACCAGTAGTTGGATCTGGTTTATAATTTGTGCCTGTTGCTCTGAAGTATTGATTGCAGTATTCATGTTACCCTCTTATATCTTTTCTTGTAATATAAGCGGATGTAGTAAATATAGATTTAACTATACATAAAATTCGAAATGATTTAATGTCTATTACTTGTCTTTTATTTAATCTGTATTTAAATAAAATTTTATATATATCGCGAGAACGCCATGAAGCAGCGTGTGATACGAGTGTTTTCAATAGTTTTATGGAAGTTTTGTCGATGAAAATTAATTGGAGCATTAAAAAAGCCGCCCTGTGAGGCGGCTAGCTTTTATCTTTTAAACGTCATTATTGTATTGGCGTAAAGTCTAGTTGTTACTAGGGATCGCAATATAAAAAAGCGGGTCATCTTCAGGGAGTGTAAGCATGGCCGCGGTATTCATAGCGCGGTACATGCGCTCGCTTCTGATCTTGTCTGATACGCGGTCGCAGTCTGGAATTGCGCTTGAGACTTTATTTTTAAATTCTTTTTTTACGGCGCTGTCTTTTTTAGCCATAGAGCTCTCCCTAAATTTTTTATTATTATGGATATATATGGCAAAGTTTTTAGTATTTTGCAAACTATTTATGTTTACGGTATCTATCTTTTTTTAGATGATTTAAAATAAAAAAAACGTGATTTAATAGAGTTATCAAGACGATGCCGAGCGAAGACCGCCGAATAATGTTTACATACGATGAGGTCTATAAATCAATTTATAGTCTCTCAACGCAAAAAAACATGAAAAAGCCTCCTCCGGGGACGATTATTAAAATCGACAAAAATCCGGACGACGACAGCGTTATGCAGATATTCATGACGAATGAAACCGAATGGGAAGGCACAAGAAAGCTAGATTTTTCACGCGATTTTATGGCGGCTGCATTGATGCTTTATTGCCGTGGATGCGGTATACCAATTCCCCGCATTGCGCGTAAATCAGTAGTTCTTGGTAATAACAATCTTATTCTTCGGGTGGAGATTTAGGCGCAGCCTCGGGGTGCGGCTCTTCGGCTGCAGCGGGCTCTTGTGTCGGCGGCGCGGCTACTACTGGGGCTTCTGCTGGTTGCGGGGGTGCCACAGGTGCCTTTTCGATATGCGGCTCTTCAGCCTGCGCAAAATCTTGCAGGATCTGTTCTTTCGGCGTTTCGGCTTTAAGATCTGGCTTAATTGGCGCATTTCCTTGGTAAATATCAATAATATCAATAATGGATAGGATTTGCTCTATCTCCTGCTTGGAGCGGAGCGCGGTGTCGCTAGTTGTGATCGGCACATAAAGGTCAGAAGCTTCGAACATATCGTGGTCATAGGGAATCATGACAAAGATATATTTTTCGGCAAAGAATGCGGCGGAAAGTTGGGCTTTGTCGAAAAGATTGACGGTTTCGGAAAGCTCTTTTAAAAGGCGATCATCTTGCAAGGTGGTGGCTTTTTCCGGAAGCGTCGACATAATTGTGAAGTTGCGGGCAAAGGGGCTATTGGTCGGCGGCAGAACCTTAAGCTTGCTCGCGAGGCGTTTTGCGAGCTCGGCATCGGCTGTGATTACAGAATGGCCTTCGAACATCTTGCTCCCAAGCTCGATTAAAACAAAAATACCATCAAAGGCATATTGTCCCTTTTTACGTTTGCTGGTCAGGCGCGCTTCTGAAATGGTGACTTTTGCGCCTTTATAATTGCCGTAGAAGCAATCCTCGGGCTTGTAGAGTTCATGCGAGGGAACAATGGCGGTTCTGCCTAGAACTTTCTTGCTGATGCCTTTATTGGGGGAAAAACGGAAACCGCCAAGCGCATCTGCGAGGCGTCCCATAAATTTGCCTTTATATTCCTTCTTATATTCGCGAATGGGCTGCCGAACCCAGCCAGACATGAAGAAATGGGGCGCTGCGGCCACGATCATACAGAGTAGCGCCATCCAGATATTACCCATTATGAGTAAATACCAAGCAAAGCCGCCTGCGCCAAGGACAATAGAGGCCAGAGTAACCGACAGTGACATAAATTCTCGGCTACGGTGTTTGCTCATTTTTTCGAGACGAAATTCCTCGGAATCACGCAGAAGACTATCAATTTTTTCCTGAAAAATATGATTTTCAACACTGTGGATTTCACCCGGCGGCGATGTAGCGGTGTTTTCTTTCATGATTTATCCTAGCCTATCCGGCGAGGCTGTAAAAGCTTGTATTTGAAAATAAGCAAATCTCTGCAATAATAAACAAGAACGATTACAACCGTAAAGGCGCAAGCACATCATGAATCAGGACTTTTCACCCGAGCAGCTCGACACCGTAAAATATATTGTCATGGGCTTGCTGGCCATCCCGATATTATTGCTGGTGCGCTTTGTTTTCTATCTAATTTTGCCGCGCGGTATTTTGAAAATGTTTCATAAAAAGCATGGCTATAAGAACAAGGCGCTTTTGGA
>JBBKXC010000230.1:0-3747 GCA_037969275.1 Bdellovibrionales bacterium
GAGATTGGAGTGGAGGCTTGAAGGACACTGCTCTCAGCGCGCTCCGTATCATTACTGCCCTCTTTAGAGGTGTAAACAATGACGCGCGGCTTCAACAGAAAGACAAGCTCCGTATTAGATAAGACAGTATTTCTGGATGTCGGGAACAGCGGCTTACTGAAACCGGGGCCCGATGAATTATATTCATCAGATTCACGCACCAACCCAGCAATCAACAAGGAATCACCCGGACGAATTCTGATTTGCGTCGAAAGTTCGCGCTCTGTTGTTTGTGGCAGTTGCAGAACCGTACCATCGGCATCAAAGTTCTGGAAGCCTTGGAATTCCTGCAAATTAATCTCGATCGAGCCATAAATTGTTGCATTATCCCAATTACTAGAAATAGTCAGCGTAAAGCCTGTATCAACAGAATCCGTCTCCGTAGAAACGGTGACCTCGCCGTTATCACTCGAGCGGCTCAAAGATGATACGTAATTTGTTGTGTCAGCAGCGCGAAGCGTAGCCTCTGCGCCGGAAAGTACAGTAATTTGCGGCTGTGAAATTGTTTTAACCGCGCCATGCGCAGACATAAATTGCAGTACATCATCCGCGCCAAAAGCAATATCGCCCGTCGTCGGCAACCCGATGCTCACTGGGGACGCACCATTATTAACCGCGCCGCCCGGAAGTGAAATACCGAGATTGAATTTACCAAATGTATCGATTTTCTCCCAATCAATACCGGTTGTGTTATTGGAATCGAGAGAAACCTCCCAGATATAAACCTCGAACACAATGAGCGCCGTATTGGCACGGATGCGCTGGAAATAGCGCTCGGCTTGTTGAGCGCTGCGGTTGCTTGCCTCATAAATTATTGTGCGCGTCGCCTCCTCAACAATTGGTGTCGAACCAGTAATCGCCGCTATACCACTCGCCAAAGAGGAAAGGAACGAATTATCCTGACCAACAGGCGGCACAGAAACTGTGAAGGTCTGCGTCTCCTTAACAACAAGAAGGCCATCTTCGAATGCACAATAAAGGTCTGCAAACCCACACACCTTCTCAACGACCTTATTTAAAGGGCCGCGCAGATTGGCCACAGTAATAGTTCGGGTAAGCCCCTCCTCAGTCTCAAAAGCCAGCGGAATTTCATAATCGGAGAGAATCAACTGCAAAGCGCCAGCTAGCGTTTCCGAGCGCAACTCAAACGGCCCCACCATCTCGCTCGGCAAAGAACCTGCAGAGCGGCTTTCCGGCACAAGAACATCGCTGCCCAGAGGCAAATAAAGGACGCTATCCGGGCGATCATTGACAGCCCTAGCGCGCTGATCGGCCGCCGCAGGTGATGGGATATCCATACTGCGCGTCCCGGGGACATTGGCCTGCGCACAAGAGAGCAAAGCAAAACATAGCATAGCAGGTAAAAAGCGCCTCAAACCAAAGCGGCTGCGCACCATCACCTTATTACCCTTGTTCATTTTTGCAAATATTCGCACGTTAAGCCTAACCTATCTACTTTTCCTATAACCCTGAATCGTTCTTGATACCATTTTGACCAGCCTATCGCGCTGAACCGGTTTCATCAAGACCGCACTAACGCCCCAGCGTGCCGCCTCATTTAAAAGGTCGGGATTATCATCGCCCGTTACAAGTATTATGGGTATATCAACATCCGAACCCCGAATGGATTTAATAAACTCGAATCCTCCCACAGGCTCCATACGCACATCTACTATGGCCAGCACAACCTCTGTGTTAATAGCTTTTAGAGCCTCTTCACCATTTGTGCCCTCGATCGTCTCGTAGCTTTCCTCATTGAGGTAGCGAACGATTTGCATGCGCACGAAATCGTTGTCTTCGACCACTAGTATTTTATTTTTATTTTCCATGGAATTATTATTTACTGATATGCTTTAGTATTGTCATTCGGTTATGTTAGACCATATTACAACAAAGGAATAGAATAGTTTTTCAAAAGCATTATTATACCGTGGAAAATATTCGTACTTAACAAACCCATGCTCATTTTCATTGCCATATTCTGTGTATTTATAGGCTTAGCTCTCCTGAGCATTCTGTCCTATATCGACCTAAAAGAGCATCTTCTACCCAATGAACTTGTGCTTGGTCTTGCCTGTTGCGGCTTTGTATTTCATCTTTGCACCTTATTCTACTACCTTGACCTTGAGGACATGGGCTTAGGCGCTTTAATTGGCGGAGGCATGCTCTACGTCATACGCGGAGTTTCTAATTATTGGTATGATGAAGACACACTCGGGCTTGGCGATGTTAAGCTTTTGGCGGCTGGCGGACTATGGCTTGGGCCGGAATTTATTCTGATAGCCGCGGCTGTGGGCGCTTTGGCCGGATTTTTTCACGGGCTGTCTCTCGCCGTTTATGTCGTTGGCAAGGCCAAAGTACCTTTGGATCTTTCCCGCCTTTCCATACCGGCCGGCCCAGGCTTTGCAGTTGGCCTAGCCCTGACAGCGGCCTATAAATTCCGTGATCTTCCTCAAATGGCTTTCCAATGAAAACAATGCCCAAAGCCCTCGCAGGATTACGCGTTGTTGATTTAAGCCGTGTACTGGCGGGGCCTAGCTGCACACAAATACTGGGCGATCTCGGCGCCGAAATTCTTAAAATAGAAAAACCGGGCGAAGGCGATGATACGCGGGGCTGGGGTCCACCCTATCTAAAGGACGACGATGAAAACGACACCACCGAAAGCGCCTATTACCTCAGCTGCAACCGGAATAAAAAGTCATTAGCCGTTGATATAAAGCAAGAAGATGGCCAAGAGATCGTTCATAAGCTGCTGGAAAAATCCGATATATTGATCGAGAACTTCAAAACGGGCGGGCTTGCGAAATATGGCCTTGATTACGAGTGCGTGCGCAAACGTCACCCGCATATTATATATTGCTCGATTACGGGCTTTGGCCAAAACGGCCCACTCGCCAGCGAACCCGGCTATGATTATATTGCGCAGGCCATGAGCGGCCTTATGGCGATCACAGGCGAACCAGAAGGCGAGCCCATGAAAATCGGCGTCGCCCTCAGTGACATTATGACCGGCCTTAACGCTGCTATTGGCATATTGGCTGCGCTTAATCACAGACATGCTAGCGGCAAGGGGCAGCATATTGATGTGGCCCTGCTCGATTGCTCGCTCGCCGCCATGACCAATATTGCGCAATACTACCTGACATCCGGCAAGCTCGCGCCGCGCCTAGGCAATGCGCATTCAACGATTGTCCCTTACCAAACCTTCGAAGCAAAGGACGGGCATATTGTTCTGGCCATTGGCAATAACGGCCAATTCACACGTTTTTGTCATTATATTGAAAAGCCTGAATGGGCGCTCGACCCCAAATACGCCACCAATTCGGCGCGGGTCGCCAACCGCGAGACGCTGGTTCCTATGATTGCCGCAATTATAGGCGTGCGCAAAATCGGCGATTGGCTTTCAGGCCTGGCCGATGTGGATGTGCCCTGCGGGCCCGTCAATGCAATGGATAAAACTTTTGATATGCCGCAAATCAAAGCGCGGGAGATGCAAATAAAAATGCACCACCCGCTGGCAGGTAAGGATATTAGCCTCGTTGGCAGCCCAATAAAAATGTCGGAAACGCCGCCTGTTTATGACCTCCCGCCGCCGCATTGCGGCAGCCACACGGATGAGGCTCTCATGGACATACTGAAGATGAGCGCGGAAGATATTGCCGCGCTCAAAGGGAAAAATATTCTTAGCTAGATTAAAGGCTTGGC
>JBBKXC010000231.1:0-4422 GCA_037969275.1 Bdellovibrionales bacterium
ACGGTCGCACTGGTGGCGTGGTTAAAGTATTTGAGATCTATTTCGCCGAGCTTGCTTTCTACATGGCTACGCAGAGCATCGCCGATATCAAGCTGTTTACCGTGAATATCGAGTTCCATTTTTTTATCATCCTGTCTTAGTGGGTATTTAATAAATATTATACCACATTCCGCTGACTTCAAGGGAATGTGTCGTCTTAATTACTCTAGCGCAGATATATTAATAAAGGCTTTCTATAGGGACTTTATGTGATGAGGTGTTTTTTCTGTTTACGGCGCTGTACGGAAGAGCCGATATGCATGGCTTCGCGGTACTTAGCGACTGTGCGCCGCGCAATTTCAATTTTCTCTTCTTTCAGCATATCGACTAGCGAATCATCTGAGAGTATTTTTTTAGGGTCTTCGGCTTCGATCATGGATTTGATTCGCGCCTTCACTGATTCGGAGCTATGGGTCATCCCCCCATCTTCACCGCCTAAAGCCGTGGTGAAGAAGAACTTTAGCTCGAAAATACCGCGCGGCGTGGCGATATATTTGTTGGTTGTAACGCGGCTGACTGTACTTTCATGCATATCAATCTTCTCGGCAATGTCTGTGAGCTTCATGGGGCGCAAAAATTCGATGCCGTAATTAAAGAAGGCATCTTGCTCTTCAATAATCTCAGCCGAGACTTTTAAGATCGTTTTGGCGCGCTGATCCATGGCTTTGACCAGCCAGCTCGCATTGTTCATCTGGGTGGTGATGTATTCCTTGGAGGCTTTGTCGCTGCCAGCGGCGCTTTTGACTTCAGCGTAGTATTCCTGATTGATGAGAACGCGTGGCAGAGTATCTGTATTAAGCTCAACGCGCCAGCCTCCGCCCATATGCGTGGGAAGACGCTTCATAATGACATCAGGGATGGCGGTTTGCACAACTAAATGCTCGAATTCTCCAGCGGGCTTGGGGTTGCACTCCCTGATTTCTGTGACCATATCTTGTAGATATGTCTCATTAACGCCGCATAAATCAGCCAATTTCTTATGCTCATAATTGGCAAGCATATCAAGATTATCTAAAAGCGTACGCATGTACGTGTCCAGCGTTCCTTTTTCTTCAAGTTGCAAAGACAAGCATTCGGCAAGGCCGGACGCAAATACTCCTGTAGGATCAAAGCCTTTCATTTTAACGAGAAGCCGCTCTATACGTTCGATTTTACAGCCCAATTGTTCGGCAAGTTCCTTAGGATTGCTTTGCAAATAGCCACTTTCGTTCAATTGATCAATGAGCATAGCGCCGATCATGCGGTCGCGCTGGTCATCAAAGGCGAGGAAAAGCTGCTCTTGAAGGTGTTCCCGCAGGGATTTTTCATCAGCGAGACGATTTTCAAAGGAATAATCAGGATCTTCGAATTTGGAAGAGCCGCCTGACCCAACGGAAGAAGAGTTGGAGGTGTCCATATCGCCTGCTGAAGAGGAAGATTCATAAGCGCTATCAAATGTTGTGTCCATGGAATCAGATTCGGATTTGGCAGGGCTCGGCTCCTCAGCGTTCTCGCCAGCGGGCGAATCGACACTACTCTCGTCTTTTTCTAAAAGCGGATTGCGCTCCATCTCCTCTTCAATAAATTCATTCAGCTCGATGTTATTTAGCTGTAGCAATTTGATCGCCTGCTGGAGCTGGGGCGTCATGACTAGACTTTGGGACTGGCGGAGGTCTAAGGACTGGGTGGGTTTATTCATCTAGTTATTTTACCATGAGTCGCGAAGATTTTCGCGCGGAATAATATAAATTTAAAGGCTAAAGCCTTCACCGAGATATACGCGTCGGACGTCTTCATGGTTGACGATGTCTTCGGGAACACCTTCCATCAAAACTTTTCCGTCATGTAGGATATAGGCGCGATCAACAACGCCAAGACAATCGCGCACATTGTGATCGGTAATCAAGACGCCGATGCCGCGCTCTTTAAGGTGGCCGATGAGTGTACGTATATCGCCAACTGCAATCGGATCAATACCAGCCAGCGGTTCATCCAACAGGATAAAATCAGGGCGTGCGGCTAAGGCTCTGGCAATCTCGACGCGGCGGCGCTCACCGCCGGACAGCGCCATAGAGGGCGTACGGCGTAAATGTTCGATACCGAACTCAGCCAGCAAATCCTCTAACATTAAATCCTGATCATCTTTATCCAAAGGCTGGGCTTCGAGGACGGCTTTAATGTTTTCCTCAACATTTAGGCCGCGAAAAATAGAGCTTTCTTGTGGGAGATAGCCGATACCAAGGCGGGATCTGCGGTACATCGGTAAATTCGTAATGTCTTGGCCATCTAGCGTAACATAGCCGCCATCGGCGCCAACAAGGCCAGTCATAATGTAAAAGCTTGTAGTTTTCCCCGCTCCGTTGGGGCCAAGCAGGGCAACAGCTTCCCCGCGCTGTACGTTCATCGTAACATCGCGTAGAACCGGGCGCTTTTTATAGGATTTAGACAGGTGAACAGCTGTCAGGCCTTTCGGCACTTCCTTGATACGCGGGTTTTTGGGAAACTTTATCATTTGCTATTATATATCCTAAACCTTACTCAGAGCCAGCTTAACACCGAGAGCGATCAAAAGTCCACCACAGATTCTGTCAACCCATTTTGCAGCGCTCATAAATTTGCGCCGAAGTGCCCGACGGTTGAGTAATATTGATACAAAGCTAAACCAAGCAATGCAGATAAATGCAACCGTTAGCGCATAGATCATTTGCTGAAGTAATGTTGTGTCTTCGATGAGCTGTGTAAAGAGGGCGAGGTAAAACATTGTGCATTTTGGGTTCAATAGATTGGTGTAAAGCCCACTTTTAAATGCTTTGGCCGCTGGTAAGCTCGTTCGATTATCACTATCGCCATCTTGCAAGACCTTGGTATTATCATAGCCTTTGGAAAGCAGGCTTTTGACGCCAATATAAATAAGATAGGCCACGCCAGCATATTTTATGGTCGTAAATAACATTTCGGTATTATGAATGAGCGCCGCCACGCCAATGATGCAATAAGTGACATGGAACATGTTGCCAAACGCGATGCCAAGCGCGGTAAAGATGCCGGCCTTTTGTGAATGCATAACGGAATTACGGACAACAACAATGAAATCAGGGCCAGGGGAAGCCGCCGCTGTAAAAATGATAAGAACAAAGGCTATCCATTGCAGGAAAAAACCATCCATCCCTTAAGACCCGTCATCTTTTTGTTTCTTTTCGCTGCCGGGATAAAATACAGCCCGTACGCGTCCTTTCGGCCCGCCGCCGCCAAACATGCGGCTTACATTTGTGGCCATGTTCACATCGGCTTTTGCGCCCTCAAGGATATTGGGGCCGCGCTTAATTTTTACATTGCCCGTAATCTCGGCCATTTCGGTAGTTGCGTTATAAACGCCTTGGTTTCCAGTAAGGATTTCGGTTGGGGTAGTGATGATTACATTGCCTTGAGCTTCCATGCGGTCAAGTGTACGCTTGCCCTGAGCATCGTCTTTTAAGTAAGCAGTGATTACATCAGCGTCCAAAGTGTTGGTCTCGCCCTTCTCATTTTTGCGTGTGATGCGGGCGTTGCCAATGGCGATAAGCTTGCCCTCAACAGCCCAGTATTCGAATTTATCACGGGCGGTGACGCTCTGGTCAGGGGAAACAAGGCGCAAATCCGATCCGGTAATTTCAGCGTAGCCCTTATTAATGTCGTATACGGCATGATCTCCATGGGCGGTCGTATCGCGGGATATGATGCGTACACTTTCATCGGCGCGTACACGCCAGATTTCAAAATCTTGACCGGATTCGTCATTGTAATCGGCGTTAAGCGTTGCCGCCGCAACAGAAACCTCACCCTGCTTGGCCAGCGCATTCTTTTTTGCTGTAAATACTTTGTCATTGCGATGCCATTCAAGCGCGCCATCGGCCGTAATTTCCAGCGGCTCCTTACTATTGGTGGATGAGGCGGCGAAATTGGGTTGCTCTTGCGCCATGGCTTGAGGCATACAAAGCCCAGTCAGTAATAACGCGCTCATGCCTATAATTAGTTTTTTCATTCTGTCCCCTCCATAGTTATTCCAGCATCCGGTGATGCCGCAGTATCCGGCGCACTTAACCCTTGAAGCGAGCCAGCATCAATTAAAACCAGCTTTGCAGGGCCCGCAAAAACTAGCGTGCCGCTGACATTATCAGCGTGTAACCCCTTGGCCTCAATTGTGCCAGCAGGGCCATGGCCGCTTATGTTGCTTTCGGAGTGCGCTGTTTTTTCTTTTAAATCCATGTCCAGAGCGGCCATGGTCATCTCATAGCCCTCATCATGAAACAGGCGTACATTTTCTTTTAAATACAATTTTTCAAGTTTTTGCCAGTATTCTCCACTGGCGGCCTTGATGGCGACCCAATTGCCGCCGCTTAACTGTAAATCGCCAACGGGGTTTTC